>JBJENB010000110.1:0-7180 GCA_051879975.1 Wujia sp. | reverse complement strand
CTCCGGCTATTTCCATGTTGTATTTATTGTGTGCTTCCTCTGTTCGGCTGAATATCAGATGGTCATAGCTTACTCTGACCCTTAAGCCGTAAGGTAACTCAAGCTGTTTTCCTGTCTGCTGTTCCAACAATTCCTCCACAGCCCTGATATGTCTTCCGGTTATATCCTTTTTATGTCCACAGCTTCTGCCGATTATCTCATGTATAAGCTGCCGTCTAACCGGCTCTGATTCCTTAAGCAGCTCTGCCCTTGATATCGCAAGGCTGCCATCATCTCCAAATTGTTGTGAAAGCTTCTCCAGCCTTTCCTGAACAATTCTATCCACATAGGTATAACTCTCCTCTGCCAGCTCAGCCACCTGACAAATATGTTCAACTGCAGATGCATTAATCTCTGACATGACAGGAAGAATAATATGTCTTATTTTGTTCCTATCATAATCCGTTCCATTGTTGGTGGAATCCACTCTATAGCTCTCATTACATTCCTTTAAATATTCCTCTATCTCCATACGTGTTGCAAATAGCAAAGGGCGAATAATCCTGCCACGGACTGCAGGAATGCCACCCAATCCCTTGATTCCGGTGCCCCGTACAAGGTTAAACAGCACTGTCTCAGCAACATCATTTTTATTATGGGCAACCGCAATCTTAGAGCATTTTCTTAACGCTGCAGCCTCCTCAAAGCATTGATACCGATACATACGACCCGCTTCCTCTACAGAACAGGATTTCTCCCTTGCATAAGCAGGAATGTCCTTAGAATATGCTATAAATTCTATACCTAATCTGTCACATAGCTTCTCAGCGAATTCCCGGTCAGCCTCCGCCTCGTCACCTCTTATCAAATGATTTATATGAACAGCCACTAAACCGTCTTCGGATATACCCAATCTGTTTTTCAATGCATTTAACACCAGTAATAGACACACTGAATCCGCCCCGCCGGATAACCCAATCACTATTCGATCATCAGGCAAAAGCATCTTATGCTCTTTAATATAATTGTATGCATTCTGTAAAAGCCTAGACATATTTTTACTCCATCTCAGGTATATACTTATTACTAATTCTCTGATACAAAACACATATTACTTTGTCATAAATGTTTTGCATGTCACTAATATTTAATAATCTTAACATTGTAACATATACATTTTTTTCTGTATAGTATGGTCACAAAGATTTAACAAGTTTACAAACAATGATTGTCGCATCATCTCTCAGCCTGTTGCCACTTAGTGCCATGACTCTGTCCATAACCTCCTCAGCAATGTCCTCCGGCTCCTCATAGTCAATGGCCATCAGCAAATCACGCATATAATCCTCTTTATTCTCCACAATGATACTCTCACTCATGCCGTCACTCATCATGACGACAATATCACCATCATACATTTTACGAGAGCATTTTTCACATACTGCACCCTCAACAACGCCCATTGGAAGAGATGTCGACTTGATAAGCTCCATCCATTCACCCCGCTTGATGTAGGTTGCAGCCGCACCCTGCTTGTATATTCTTCCGTAACCAGTATGCATATCCACAATAAACATATCCAAGGTTGCAAAGCTTTCCCCATGATTTTTTTCCGCCAGGAACGAATTTACCAATTTTATGGATGTATCCTTATCCAAGCCTGCAGATAAAAGCTCCTCCATTGCCTCAATAAGTGTTTCACTATCCCGTGCTGCCTTCTCTCCATTCCCCATACCATCCGCAATTATAATCAATTTCTGTCCATCCTGCAAATCTCCTATGTAAAAATTATCCCCCGAAACCTGGTCATCGTATCTGCTGAGTCTTCTGACAGCCGTGCGGCAGATAAACGCCGGTTTCTGTCTCATACATATCACTTCATAATTTCTACCGATAATATTTCTGCTTTCCGGAAGAAGCTCAAAAGGAACTCCTATATTATCCTCTAATATCCTTTTCACCGGCTCTGCTGAAACCAGCCTTCCCCTCGTAATTCTACCAGTGAGATATACCTCAAACCTGTTGTCATTATTTCTTACAACCACAAGATTTTTTAGCTGAATGTGATAGGCAGAAAGCTCCTCAATTATCTTGGACTCAATTGTTTTTCTCAGCTGAACAGGCTTGTCCAGCTTCGTGGTAAACTCCTCAATTATCTCTCCTACATCACTTAATGCAACGCCGGTATCTCCACTGCTAAAAGCCATAGTATAATCAATTCTCTTAAATGCCTGAGCCAAATCATTTACCTTATCTATAACCAACCTACTCCACTCCGGCGAGTTTTCTGCCAGTTCTCCGTTCTTCGCTCTTGAATCAATCTGAAGTAATAACGAAGAAGGGGTCAGCAAAAATACAAAAAGTGCAGACAGCACCGACTTCTGCCCATTTATATCCAAAAGCTCCTGAAAGAATAGACTACCACAGAGATAATATATTGTAGTGAACAATATAACAAATGTGATTCTTTTTCCATGAATGGTGTTCAAGAGCCCGTAGGCCGCCACCACCATTGGCACCCAGGCGGTAATATATATGGTGTTCTCCGCTGTATAGGCAAGTATTGCTCCACATACTACAGTCCAGGAAATACCTATTCCAAATCCAAACTTATAAAGGGCGCAAAATATACTGTATAATGCAAAAGCCTCAGCCAATGCCACATCGCCCAAATCCACCGGCATACCATACAATATCGTTGCACCTAACACCAACACTGCAATAGCCGCCTCATTATCCGTCACAATACTCATGCTATCCTCTGCAATGGTCTTAATTCCCTTGTAAAAAATAATCGAGACACTCATTACAATTATTGCTTCAATGCATACCTCAGATAGCTTCAAATTTCCCGGAACAAACACATATACGGATATGCCTACCCCAAAGGATACCAGTCCTGAAAAAAAAGCCATTAAATAAACATTTCTACCGGTTGTATCAAAGGCTTTTCCACATAGAAGCATTGCAATTCCCAACATCACTATTCCGTATCTTGCAAACTCCACCATGGGAAGCTTTATAGCCATGCCACACATTAACCCTATATACGCCGCCGGAACCCCCTTCCCATACATACAGACAGAAGCCAAAAAGGCAACCGCAAGAGGACATACGCCAAACATTTCCGTACATCCGATAAACAGTCCCGCAAGTCCAATCCAAATGCCATTAAGAAACCTTGTCACACTCATACATTTCCCTCCATACAATGACATCAAAAAAGATGTCCTAAAAGTATATCAATGCGACAGGGTGATAAATGTCTAAAGCTAGCACCTGAAATATATATTTTTTTACAAAATAAAAGGATGTCACTCTGCAAGTGACATCCCAAATACCTCATCTATTCTGCCGGTCTGATTACTATCTCATCCGGATAAACCAATCCAAATTTATCCTTGGCAACATCCTCGATATATTGATTGGTCATCATGTATTGCTCCTGAGCAACCAGATTCTCACGTTCAAGATTAGCCTGTTCTATTCTATATTCAAGGATTTTCTCTGTCTCCGAAAGCTCCTTGCTTTTTGCTTTCAAGTCGGTTATCTTAATTACCGAAACGGCACAGACAACTACAACCACCACCAAAATCATGAGGCTGGATAACTTAGATTGCTTCCTTGTTGATTTTCTTCTCTTTAACCTTTCCATTCAACATCACCATCTGTCTTTCGACATTTTTGTTATAGATAACCTAATTTTACCCTTTTTCTCCCATTTTTTCAATGTTTTCTTTATTTTTTTACATTGTTTCCTTATCTGCTTCAATATATAGTTGATCAGCTTCATAAAAACACAACCTATAGTATTTATGTATATTACCAACCCAAGAATAATAGCTAAAATGATATATAATCGAAGTTCTCCTCTGTTATAGCTTTGTAATATACACACCAATAAATATGTCCAAAGAATCCAATATATTATATCCTCAATACTAATCGCCACAATGCCATGGAGAACAACCCTTCTAATAACCCTTAGGAAATCGTAGCTTACTCCCATCAGTACTCCTACAATAAAGCTTATCACAAACATATTGCCTTGATCTAAAATAAGCTCAAACATTTTATTTAAACATTCTTCCTAATATTTTCTTGGTTGCTCTGCCCGCGGAATGTATCTCCGAATAATTCATGCTGTCAATATTTCCGGTCATCTTAAGCTGTCCCTTATCCACATCCAGCCCTGAAACATGAAGACTGTTTCCCTTAATTGTCAGTTTCCCCTCGCTTGTATGTAGCGATACCTGCTGTTCATCAAATGCCAAAACCTCGCTGACACCTGTTATCTCACAGCTGTTACGCCCGGACATAACCACCCTGTGATTTGATGAATTGTTTCCTGATTCCATCCTATACCTCCATTAGTGGCGCTTATAAAAAAATATATGATGTTGAAAAATTTTATATGACATCGTAAACGCAAAACAAGCAGGACATTCGCCCTGCTTGTTTGATAAAATCTACAGATATCTGTACATTTCCTTTGCATCTTCTTTTTTTGTGGTATCGGCAATCATTGTGACCTCTGCCTTAACCGACTTGTTTCCAAAGGCTATCTCAATCACATCTCCGACCTTGACATCATAGGATGCCTTGACTACCTTACCGTTCACCTGAACCCGTCCTGCATCGCAGGCTTCATTGGCAACGGTTCTTCGCTTGATGAGTCTTGATACCTTTAAATATTTATCTAATCTCATTGCAGATTAGTTGATAGAATCCTTTAAAGCCTTACCAGCCTTGAACTTAGGAGCCTTTGAAGCAGCAATCTTCATTGTCTCACCAGTTCTTGGGTTTCTACCCTCTCTAGCAGGTCTCTCAGCAACCTCGAAAGTACCGAATCCAACTAACTGAATCTTCTCACCCTTCTTTAACTCGTCAGCTACTGTCTCAGTGAAAGCCTTAACAACCTTCTCTACCTCAGACTTCTTAAGACCAGTCTTATCAGCGATAGCTACTACTAATTCATTCTTGTTCATTTGAAAATTCCTCCTATAATACAAACGTTTTTTGATTGTCCAAAGGACAACCCCAATTAAGAAATAAGCGCACATTTATGTGCCCTACGCTTATTTATACCTTGTCACTACACGTTTGTCAAGCAAAACTGACATAAAATCAACAGTTTTTAGCCAATTTTTAACCTTCCATCTGCTTTCCGAGGAAATTTGCAGCTATTACTGCTGCTTTTTGCTCTACTTCACCAATTGGTTTTGCCTCATCCTTGGAGAGTAAAATGACCGCACCTATAGCATCTCCCTCACAAATTATGGTCTGTACTATCTGTCCTGAGTACTCCACATCATTATTACCGGTTATTTTGATAAACTTCTTTTCACCTTTTTTCGCTATGATGGCTTCCCTGTCATTTATCGCTTCCTCAAGCTCCCGATGTATGGAATGTCCAAGCAAATCTTTCTTGGGTATCCCCGCTACGGCTATTATCTGATCACGGTCACAGACGCACACGCCACAGCCGAGAATCTGAGCTGTTGCCTCCACATACTGCTGGGCAAAGCCACCTAGCTCTCCGATTGGGGAATATTTTTTGAGTATGATTTCCCCATCCTTATCAGTAAATATCTCAAGCGGGTCACCCTCCCTGATTCTTAAAACCCTACGAATTTCCTTTGGCACAACAACCCTGCCCAAATCATCTATTCTTCTTACGATTCCAGTCGCTCTCATGTCCTTATAATTCCTCCATTATTATGATTCTGATTTGAAGTCTTCAAATCATTCGATATGGAGTTAGTATGTAGAAAATGGGAAATAATATTCGTTTTTTATTAAATGCTTTTGTGTATTATGGTCCCAATGCAGTAATCGGAACAACATATACTCCATCTTCTCTCTTATAAGCCATATTTGTCATCCCACAAATGACGCACAATATTTTCGGAGGATTATCTCCTTCTTTTTCCATAATATGCTTAAGCTCCAATAGCTCAGTTGCTGCTGCATCCACCTGATTTGCCCCAAGCTTGATTTCAAAAGCACCCCATGTACCATCAGGAAACTCAACTACAGCATCTGCTTCATTACCTTTTTCATCTCTGAAATGATATAAAGCTGCACCATTATATTCAGCATATATTTTTAAATCATGCTCACACAGATTCTCAAACATAAACCCAAATGTATTCAAATCGTTATATAACATATCTGGTGTTGCAGACAGTGCGGCTACTGCAAGTGATGGATCTATAAAATGTCTTTTAGAAGATTTTAGCATTCTTCTGGAAGAACGAAGATTTGTACTATATGCCGGTTGGTCATCAATCAAAAACAACCGTTTCAATATATCTAAATAATCTGATACAGTATCCGGGTCAATAGAAATCTCATCCATCGATCCCATATCTTTACGCAATGTACTGTTACTCACAAGCGTACTTTCATTTCTTCCCAAAGAGCGAATCAATGACCAAACCTTTCTAGAATCTCGCTTAACACCATCTACCTTATACATATCATCATCTACAACAGCTTTCAAATATTCAATCGCCAATTTACCGCAAGTCGACTCAGGAGTGTTCAGATTACCCGGCCAGCCTCCTCTGACAACATAGTAAATCAATCTCTTTAGTTCTACATCTCCTGTTGCCTGTGCTACCATTTTCTCTTCAAACATGTTTTTTAAAGAAACCTTTCCTGAAGAATCTCCTGTTTCATAAAGAGACATCGTTCCCATTCTGACTCTGCCAATTCTAGCGGTACCACTATGCATAATCCCTTTATGATTTGGTGTGGCAGAACCAGTCATAATATATTTTCCCTTTCTACTGTTCTTGTCAACCTCAAACCTTATGGCATCCCACAATGGCGGAACCTCCTGCCATTCATCAATTAAGCGTGGATTCTCCCCCTGCAAAACCAAATCCGGACTCAAGCTAGCCATAGTTCTAGTTTGAAAATTATTTGCAGGATCACCAATAAATGCTACACTTTCAGAGCGACTAAGGCCTGTCCATGTCTTACCACAATACTTTGGCCCTTCAATGCATACCGCACCAAAAGTCAGCATATATTCATCAAATTGTTTTTCTATTAATCGTTTTTTGTATCCTTCCGGTGTTAACATATTAGTTCACCTCCTTCTATAAATATACTCTTATAATAGTCATTCGTCAATTCTATTCCGTGATTTTCATCAATTTCATTCCGTGATTTTCATCAATTTTATTCCGTA
>JBJENB010000109.1:0-1907 GCA_051879975.1 Wujia sp. | reverse complement strand
AAAATTCAAATTTCAGATTTTCTTGAAATCTCTTTCTATATCAGGAAATCTTAATTTGAAAACACGGAAAATGTTATAATCTTTTAAGTTACGTATACAATATTTATATTAAGGGGAAAACTATGCCACCTATTACAAATGATTGGGCCGGAGCACTTGCGCCGGAATATAAAAAGCCATATTACAGAGAGCTCTTTGATTTTGTCGGAAGGGAATATGCCACTCATGAGATATTCCCGCCGGGGGATGATATATTTAATGCATTTCATCTGACCCCTCTTTCGAGGGTAAAATGTGTAATCATCGGCCAGGACCCATATCACAATGTGGGACAGGCCCACGGCTTATGCTTTTCTGTCAAGCCGGATGTTGAGATTCCACCCTCTCTTGTAAATATCTACAAGGAGCTTCACAATGATTTGGGCTGCTACATACCTGACAACGGCTATCTGGTCAAATGGGCCAAGCAGGGCGTATTAATGCTTAACACTGTTCTTACGGTAAGAGCTCATCAGGCAGCTTCTCATCAGGGGAAGGGCTGGGAGGAATTTACAGATGCGGCCATCAGAATCGTAAATGAACAGGATAGACCTATTGTCTTCCTGCTATGGGGCAGCTTTGCCCAGAAGAAGGCAGCCATGCTTAATAATCCTAAGCATCTTATTCTTACCGCACCTCACCCATCACCACTTTCGGTGTACAGAGGATTCTTCGGCTGTAAGCACTTTAGCCAGACCAATGACTTCTTAGCCAAAAATGGTATTGAACCTATCGATTGGCAGATAGAAAATATCAAGAAGGATAGCTGATATGGAAATTTATATAGTAAGACATGGACAGACATTGTGGAATAAGGTTAAGAGATTTCAGGGAAGTGCTGACATAGAGCTTAGCGAGGAGGGAAGGGAGCTTGCCAGAGAATCCGGCAGGAATCTGCTTGGAACACATTTTGACAAGGTATTCTCCAGTCCTCTCTGTCGTGCAATGGAGACGGCAAGACTGTTCTGTGGCGGAAGAGATATTGAAATTATTGTGGATGAGCGCCTCAGAGAATTAAACTTTGGCAGCTATGAGGGTCAGCTCTATGATGACCTGGTAAACAACGATGCCCTTACCTTCAAGTATTTCTTCAGCCAGCCGGAATTATATGTACCGGACGAATCCGGCGAAACCATTGAGCATTTGATTGAACGTGCCGGGGAATTCATGCGAGAGGTTGTAGAGCCTCTGGAGAATACCTGCGAGAGAATTATGATTGTGGCCCACGGAGCGTTAAATAAGGCTTTGATGTGTTATATTAAGAAGCTTGAGAAAAAGGATCTGTGGTCCGGTGGGTTGCAGAAGAACTGTAATGTAATAATTGTTAATTACAGCAATCATCATTACGATATCATAGAAGAGACAAGATTATTTTACGAAACGAAAAAATAGTACACAAAAGTATAGATAATCTATAAGATAGCATTTCATAGCATACTGAAAGATAAGAAGGGTGACTAAATTATATGTCATCCTTCTTCTTTACTAATACCGCAGGAATTATGCCAATAAGGAACGGCATAATCCATGTGAAAAATCTGTAGATCACGATTGTAGCCGCAATTGCTCCTGCGTCCTTAATTATGGTAGAGAAAAATATAGCGAATACAAATTCAAGAGTACCCACTCCCGATGGAGCAATCATAACGCAGCCTATCATATTACAGATAGACATAAGTACTGCACAGAGCAATATACTGACATCAAATTCCTCGGCAAATAGTATTCCCGGAATCAAATACCAGCTTGTGAATTTTAATACATCCAGAATTACCACCTGTACAAATAGAAGCTTATTTTTCCATATTGCTCTACCCTGAGTCTGAAGACACGCTATTGCTTCCTCCGCTCTATCTAATTGGGCATAA
>JBJENB010000108.1:0-1911 GCA_051879975.1 Wujia sp. | reverse complement strand
ACATATATATTTACAGATATTATTTTTCCATCCTCATCAGATATAGCAAGTAATTTGTCCACAACAATCCCATTCTCCCTAAGAGTATTTTCCATGGCTATATCCAAGCTCATATCATAATAATCATACATATTGTCTGCCACAACAAAACTACTATTGGAATACAGATAATTATCTATGCCTTCCGTAAATTTATCTATATCACCGCCACTGAGGCCCAAAATATAGGATATTGGCTTTCCAAGAATTATTATTACAATTAATCCGTTAAAGAAGCCAATATAGCGCTTATAGCTTTTCCCCGGCGATAAATTCACTGCCAGACCTGCCAAAATCAAATAAATTATCAGACTTTTCATCCAGCCAAATAACATTTTCTACACCCCCAGGCTTGCAAATGCCATAATTGCTATTGTCAGCATAAAGAGTACCACTGAGCTTCCAATGGTTTGCAGCAACAGCACCATTCCCTGTGCCAATGCCTCCACACCATCCACATATCTTCTGTCTCCCACCGGTTGAATAATTGCACCTGTTATCCTTACAGACAGAAGGATTAAAAATGTTTTAAGGCATGGAATTAAAACTACCAACGCGAGAAGTATAATTCCCACCACGCCAATACTATTCTTTATTACCATTCCTGCTCCCAAAAAAGTTCCCGTAAGCACCGACACCATGCCACCACCGGGAATTGAAGACATAAGCCTTGCAACTGTATTCTTACTCAGGGCATCTATCTGAGGCTCAATGAGACTTTTGATTATATTGAGACCTGCCACAAAAACCACTATTGTTTTGAGCATCCATCCAACGAGATTATTTATTAATTTACATAGCTTTGAAAAGTTATCTTCTTTGTTGAGATTGTTTATTAGAGATATTATGACGTAGAATTTTATCATAGGAAGAATAAACCTTAGAATGATAACCTGAACAATCCATACTCCTACCATGATTATCTCATACATGCCCACAGAAGTAGCCGTATTACCTACATAATTCATGGCAAGTGCATAGGTTGGAATCATGATTCTGATTAAATCAAGGACCTTGCCTATTGCCCCCTCAACCATATTCATAGTCACTGTAAATGAAGTTAACATAAGTGAGGTCATAATCAGATATGTAACATAGAATCCATTTTCACTAATAAAGCCTTGTCCAAAATTACCTGATATATTTACAAATATTGAACCGATCAGTGCAATAGCGATTAACTGAAGCATCAGAGTCTTATTGGCAACAAGTTCCTTGAACAGTATACTTTTTACTGTTGCTAATACAGTATAACATACGTATTCCCCATCTCCTGCAACCACTCCGGACAATAATTTGTTGAAATTTATCTTTACATCTAAATCTTGTGAACTGAGCTGTTGCTCCATGCTCTCTAATTTAATGGAAGTATAAATTTCATCATAAACATAATCCTCCGACAGCTCATCGATCAACTCATTAGACAGTAACTCCGATTGTGCTCCTGACTGCACGTCTGTCTGCTCACCCGATTGCTCGTCTGTTTGCTCACCCGGTTGCTCGTCTGTCTGCCCACCCGGTTGCTCGTCTGTCTGCTCTTCTTGCAGCTTTTCAAACTGTACCTCCGACTTCGTGTTACTTATTTCTTCCTGAATATGAACGCAAGATAAATGTAGGATATCATCATAATTAACGATATTGGTCGGACTCACTACAGACAGCCATATGATGGTTACAAGCTTACAGGACAATACAAGCATTATTTCACCCCGAATAACAAAATTATTTTAATAATAATTGGTGTGTCAAACTACATTATCTCTGTTATTGTTTCAATAACCTGAAGCAGTACCGGTAACGATACCATAAGCATAGTCAGTTTCCCTATAATCTCTATCTGGGTAGCAACTGCTCCATATCCGACATCCCTTC
>JBJENB010000107.1:0-31408 GCA_051879975.1 Wujia sp. | reverse complement strand
CCTCAAGAGCCTTAGCATATTTAATATCTGTCTCAGTTATCTTTGTAATACCTTATGTATATATGTCTGAGTAATCTACCTGCTTACCACAAGCTAAAGATGTCAGGATAGCAATCTTTCTGCATGCATCATAGCCCTCAACATCAGCTTCCGGATTTCTCTCAGCATAGCCATGCTCCTGAGCACGCTTTAGCACTGAATCAAAATCCAGTCCCTCATCTGTCATCTTCGACAAAATATAATTAGTAGTACCGTTAAGGATTCCTGTAATCTCTGTTATCTCATCAGCCGTAAGAGACTCATTCAGTGGTCTGATAATAGGGATTCCACCACCAACGCTTGCCTCAAAGAGGAAATTAACATTTTTGGATTTAGCTATTTTGATAAGCTCTGCACCATAGGCAGCAACAAGCTCCTTATTGGAGGTGGCTACGCTTTTTCCTGCCAAAAGTGCATTTTTCACAAATGTATAAGCAGGATTTACTCCCCCCATTACCTCGACTACAATTTCAACCTCTGGGTCGTTTAATATGACATCGTAATCGTGTACCAATATATCCTGTACAGGATCTCCCGGAAATTCTCTCAAATCAAGCACATACTTGATGTTTATCTCCTCACCGGCTCTCTTGTTGATGCTATCATGATTCTTGGTTATTACCTCAACAACTCCCGAACCTACAGTTCCATATCCCAGTACTGCTATATTTACCATGTTCTTAATCTCCTATTCTGCTTCTTCGTTCTTATCCTCAAGGGCATTTCTGACATTCTCGAAATCATTATCAGACATCAGTTTATCCACATTTATGCTAATCATTATTTCAACCTTGCCCGTTTCAGGGAATGTTACCTTGATTATATTCTCCAGATAACCTGTCTCATCATTTCTCACCACATCAGGTACTTCCTTAATGTCGCTGCTATCAATTGGAATGATTCCCAGTATCTCATCCACCTCAAAACCCATTTTAATTTCATGCGACTCCGCAATCAGAAGCTGCCTTGTTGCGGTCGGTCCCTCATCAGGAATATTAAAATGCTCCTTCAGGTTATATATCGGAATGACATTATCTCTCAAATGAATCATTCCCTTAATAAATCTTGCCCCAACAGGAATCGGAACCACATTATATATTTGTTCAATTCCATTCACTCTGGATAGCTTCATGCTATACTTCTGCTGTCCCAGTGAAAATACAATATACTTAGTTTCTGCCACGTTTCCACTCCTACTCCCGCACTTTTATCCCTGTTCTTTTTTATCGGTTGAATTAATCCATTTCAGGTAAGCAGAAATAAATGAATCAATTTCCCCGTCAAGAACGCTCTGTGCGTTTCCTACCTCACAATTTGTTCTGTGATCCTTCACCATAGTATATGGCTGCAATACATAGGATCTTATCTGGCTTCCCCAGCCGTTGTCCATTACCTCTCCCCGGATATCTGATATTTTATCCAGATTTTCCTGCTTCTTTATAAGATACAGCTTCGACATAAGCATTTTCATGGCTTTATCCTTATTACTATGCTGCGATCTTTCATTTTGACACTGAACAACCACTCCCGTAGGAATATGGGTTATTCTGATTGCGGACTCCGTCTTATTGACATGCTGTCCACCGGCACCGCTCGAACGGTAGGTATCGATCTTCAAATCATCTTCGTTTATATCAACCTTGATGCTATCATCAAGCTCCGGCATAACATCAAGTGAAGCAAAGGACGTTTGTCTCTTGCCCGCCGCATTAAAGGGTGATATTCTGACTAACCTGTGTACACCCTTTTCAGATTTCAGATATCCATATGCATTTAGCCCGTTAACCTGAAATGTAACTGATTTTATTCCTGCTTCATCACCATCCAGATAATCAAGCACCTCTATGCTATAGCCTCGCTTACTGGCCCACCTTGTATACATACGGTATAACATGCCGGCCCAATCACAGGATTCTGTGCCTCCTGCCCCGGCATGTATAGTCAGTACCGCATTATTAGCATCAAATTCATCCGACAAGAGAGCCTGTACCCTAAAGCTCTCAAAATCATTTTTAAATTGTTCCAGCTCCGACTCAATTTCCTGCAGCAAAGTGGAATCCTGCTCCTCCTCTGCCATCTCTATCAATACCTCAAGATCCTCGAACCTCTGATTCAGTTCAGAAAAAGAATCTATTGAACCTTTTAAATCCTTCAGGTCCTTCATAACCCTTTGACTTTCGTCAATATTATCCCAAAATCCGGGACTTTCCAGCTTTGCCGAAAGCTCCTCTATTCTATCCTGCTTGCCGGCAATGTCAAAGTGAATCCCTCACTTCGTTAAGTGGATTTCTGTATTCATTTAATGTGAATCTATATTGATCCAGTTCTATCACTTATCTCACCACATTTCTTATATATTACGTCCACAGCACATCTTATACTTCTTTCCGCTTCCACATGGGCACGGATCATTTCTTCCAATTTTTGCGCTTTCGCGTTTAACCGGCCCCCGCTTTACAGAATCGTCACGGTTTGTTCCGGTTACCTTAGCAACCTCCTCACGCTCAACCTTCTGTTCTATCTTAACATGAAGAATCATTCTAACAGTTTCCTCGCGAACTGCAGCAGTCATCTCGTTAAACATATCATATCCGGCAAATTTATATTCCACAACCGGATCCTTACTTCCATACGACTGAAGGCCAATTCCCTGTCTAAGCTGAGCCATATCATCTATATGAGCCATCCACTTCTTATCAATTACCTTTAGAAGAATAACTCTCTCAACCTCTCTGATATGCTCCGGCTCCGGGAACTCAGCTTCCTTATCCTCATAAAGCTTTGCAGCCTCCTCCTTAAGTCGTTGTTTGAATTCCTTGAGGTTGCTTGTCTTCTTCTCTTTTTCCGTAAGCTCTATGCGCTTCAACGGTACAATAGGCAACAATAAACTGTTAAGCTCATTAATCTCCCACTCGTCCGATGAAAGGTCCGATGAACAGGTCTTATCAATATAGCTTTCAACGGTATCCTGAATGAACTTGAAGATAACATCTCTCATGCTCTCTCCATCAAGCACTCTCTTACGCTCAGCGTAAATAATTTCTCTCTGCTCATTATTTACCTGGTCATATTCCAGAAGATTCTTTCTGATAGCAAAGTTGTTACCCTCTATCTTCTTCTGAGCCTTCTCAATAAAGCTTGTTATGGTCTTGTGTTGAATTTCTTCACCTTCCGGAATCTTCAAGGCATCATATACCGATTTAACCTTCTCTGAACCAAACAATCTCATCAGGTTATCATCCAGAGAAAGATAGAATTTAGACTCTCCCGGATCTCCCTGACGTCCTGAACGTCCACGGAGCTGATTATCGATTCTTCGTGACTCATGTCTCTCAGTTCCAATAATCTTAAGTCCGCCAAGTTCTGCAACACCTTCACCAAGCTTAATATCAGTACCACGTCCGGCCATGTTGGTAGCGATTGTTACTGCGCCTCTCTGTCCTGCATCTGCAACTATCTCAGCCTCCATTTCGTGGAACTTCGCATTCAATACCTTGTGCGGGATTCCTCTCTTAGAAAGGAGTCTTGACAGCTCCTCCGAAGCTTCTATGGTAATGGTACCAACCAATACCGGCTGTCCCTTCTCATGCGCTTCAGCTACAGCCTCTACAATGGCATTAAGTTTTTCCTTCTTGGTCTTGAAAACCGAATCCTGATGATCTATACGCTGAACCGGTAGATTTGTAGGAATAACCACTACGTCCATTCCATAAATCTCTCTAAATTCATTTTCTTCTGTAAGAGCTGTACCAGTCATACCCGCTTTCTTCTTATATTTGTTAAAGAAGTTTTGGAAGGTAATCGTCGCCAGAGTACGGCTTTCTCTTTTTACCTTAACATTCTCCTTTGCCTCAATGGCCTGATGAAGACCGTCAGAGAAACGACGA
Organism: Wujia sp.; assembly: GCA_051879975.1. Lineage (GTDB taxonomy): Bacteria > Bacillota > Clostridia > Lachnospirales > Lachnospiraceae > Coprococcus_C. The sequence continues at coordinate 27,482 of JBJENB010000107.1, read as the reverse complement.
CCCGGCATAATACGACCGGTAAATTCATCTACAATAAGAACCTCATCATCCTTAACCACATAATCCTTATCTCTAGCCATAAGCGCATGGGCTTTAAGGGCCATAATCATATTATGCTGTATATCTATATTATCCGCGTCAGAATAGTTATCCAAATGGAAGAACATCTCAACTTCCTTCACACCCTGAGCAGTAAGCACTACCTGTTTATCCTTCTCATCAACAAGATAATCGCCATCCTCCTCAATTTCTGTTCCCATGATGGCATCCAGCTTACTGATCTCCAACGATGCTGTTCCACGCTTCATTCTTCTCGCAAGATAATCACACATCTTATATAAATCTGTGGACTTGCCACTCTGACCTGAGATAATCAGAGGTGTTCTTGCCTCATCAATAAGAACCGAGTCGACCTCATCAACGATTGCATAGTTAAGTTCTCTCTGCACAAGCTGTTCCTTGTATATAACCATGTTGTCTCTCAGATAATCAAATCCAAGCTCGTTATTCGTTATATATGTAATATCACAGTTATATGCCGCTCTTCTCTCATCATTCTTATAGCTGTTTAATATTACACCCACTGTAAGTCCCAGAAATTCATGAACCTTGCCCATCCACTCAGCATCACGCTTTGCAAGATAATCATTTACTGTTACTATATGGACACCTTTTCCCTCAAGTGCATTCAGATATGCCGGAAGTGTTGATACCAGTGTCTTACCTTCACCGGTTCTCATCTCCGGTATACGACCCTGATGCAGAATGATACCACCCATAAGCTGAACACGATAATGCTTCATGTGAAGCACACGGTCTGCTGCCTCTCTTACGACTGCAAACGCCTCCGGAAGTAAATCATCTAAGGTCTCACCATCTGCCAACCTCTTCTTAAATTCATCAGTCTTGCCCTTTAGCTCCTCATCGCTAAGCGCCTGCATCTCACTGTCAAGAGACTCAATCTTATCAACGATTGGCATTATTTTCTTGAGTTCCTTTTCACTATGTGTTCCAAAAACCTTTTCCAACAGGCTCATATCAATAACCTCCAAAATCCTATGCACGCATTAATCGTCCACTTATATATTGAAACATTCTTTGCTTTTATAATACAGTTATTGCATCATAAACTTTAATATAACATCAATCATTTATCAAGGCAAGATTTTTATTCAAAAATAAAATAACAAAAGAAAAAAGTGGGCATCCCGCTGGGACACCCACATGTAATTTTTGTTTAGTTTTCCGGTTCAATCAGTCCGTATGTATTGCCCTTACGCTTATATACAACAGCAACTCCATCAGTCTCTGCATTAATGAATACAAAGAAATTATGTCCCAGAAGCTCCATCTGCACACATGCATCCTCAGGATACATAGGCTTAACCTCAAACTTCTTACTTCTGATAATCTTAACCTCTTCATCATCATCCTCTTCCACATTGAAGAAATCACTCTGAATGTAAGACTGATTCTGTTCCTTATCAACAATCTTTTTCTTATATTTTGTGACCTGACGCTCAATTACCTCAACAACAAGATCTATTGATACATACATATCATCGCTTGACTGCTCTGCTCTAATGATATGTCCCTTCATAGGAATTGTAACCTCTATTTTCTGTCTTTCCTTCTCTACAGAAAAAGTAATCTGAACATCTGTATCATCTGTAAAAAATTTCTCTAACCTCCCCAGCTTATCGTAAACTGCTGACTTAAGACCCTCTGTAACCTCAATATTTTTACCACTGATAATGTAATTCATGTGCCCCACTCCTTTTTGGTCAAACTAACATATCAGGAAAGTGATACGTTATGGCAATTATATCACAAATTTTCAAATATTGAAACACATTTTTAAGCATTTTAAACAATATTTTAGTTTGTGAAAAGCCTAACAGCCTTACATGCATTGGAATAATTCATATTACTTACAATGATACCTGTTCTGCTGGTACTTGCGTGAACGATTTTACCACTACCTATGTAGATTGATACATGCTGTATGCTTCCTGTACCATAGTCATAGAATACAAGGTCACCAGGTGCAAGAGCCGATAAGCTAACCTCCGTTCCATAACGAGACTGTGCCGTTGCACTATGAGGTAATGAATATCCAAACTGGGCATATACACTCATTGTAAAACCTGAGCAGTCCGCACCATTCGTAAGGCTTGTACCACCGTATACATAAGGGTTGCCTACAAACTGTAATGCATAATTTGCGACATCAACTCCTCTTGCCGAAGACGGTACAGAAGGTGCTTCTGTAGCCGGTGCCTGCGTTGTGGCCGGTGCCTCTGTTGTAGCCGGTGCCTGTGTTGTGGCTGGTGTCTCTGTGGCCGGTGCCTGTGTTGTGGCTGGTGTCTCTGTGGCCGGTGCCTGTGTTGTGACCGGTGCCTCTGTTGTAGCCGGTGTCTCCGTTATATCTGATACAGTGACAACCTTTTGTGCATAAATCGTTGCATCCTGAACCACAATATAATCATTGCTTACATATCCCTTAAGCATTTCATCGACTTCTATATATGTCCATTCTGAGCCCTGCTCTATAATAGGATAGGTTTCGCCCATAGGTAAAAGTGTAAGACATGCACTATTTATATCTGCCTTTTCTCTAAGCTTTAATGATGTTGTATTAATCTTGGCTACCTTATATAGGTGTGTCTCAGCGTACGCTCCTGCAGCATCATCAAATGCAATAAAATCATTACTTATGTAACCTGTACAATTACCGGAGGTGATGAGCGACCACTCTGCTCCCCTCTCCTTTACAGTCATAATACCTCCTGAAGGGATAATACCAACCTTCTCGGATGTAGCATCCGGCTCCTTACGTATGTTTACGTTATTGGATATACATACAATTGCCTTTCCCTGATATTCAGGATATCTTACTCCACTATTCTCTGTTGTAGCTTCTGTCGTTGCCTCAGTTGTGGCATCTAAATCAGTTGCAACCTCATCAGTATCCGCATCTCCGTTGGTTGATAGATACTTTTCTATTGCAAATGAGATACTAACATCGGAATCATCATATATTTTTTCATCAGCTTGTGAATTATATGTAGCTATCGAACATGTAAATAAGCTGGCTGATGCTATCACAGCAAACCATTTTGAGTATGGTTTTCTCATGTTATTTCCTCCAAACAAAATTTACTTCACATAAATATTACAAAATTGTTACAATTTGTTACATGTTCATTATAACAACCGACCTATGCCATGTCAACAATTTTATTATATTTTTCTTGCCAATACTTGGAAGTCTTGCTATAATGTTCTTGGTGTTCGATATGATTATCTATATTTTACTGATACATTTTTTTCTGTCGAACTTGCATTTGATTTTTCAAAGGGGATGTTTAGATGAATATTACTTCGTTGGGAAGTACCAATATATCACTTAACGACACAAAGCAGATGAATGCTGTGGATACAGCAATGCTCAAGAAATCCTTAGACTTGGTAGAAGCTAATGGTGCAATGCTTACTAAGATGATGGAGCAATCCGTTAATCCTAATATTGGTGCCAATATCGACATACGGTTATAAAAAGAATTCCGCCAGATTCTCGCGCCAGATGCGTGTTGCCTTGGCAACCATATTCTTTACACGCTTGTATGCATAAAAAAACTGCCTAAGGCAGTTTTTTTATTGCTCACATATTGCATCAGCAATTGCCTTTGCAATTTTTTGTTGATAATCCTCATTTGTCAATTTTGCCGTTTCTTCCATATTGCTCAGGAAACCACACTCAACGATTACAGCCGGACATTTACTCCTCCTTAATATGTAATAATCGTTTCCCTGAGCTGCCGCCCTTGTATTTGAGGTATCCACCTGCTCAATTAAATTCTTTTGAATTGCTTCAGCCAGCTTACGACTATCCGCTGAGGTCCCATAATAAAATGTTTGAGCACCCTTGACCTGTGAGGAGCTGTAGCTGTTTTGGTGAATACTTACCAGATAATCCGCTGACGAATCATTGGCGAGGGCAACTCTGTTCTCCATATCAGACCTCTTTCTGTTAGTCGCCCCACTAGTGGCCAAATCCTGATCGGACTCTCGAGTCATAATAACTGTAACCCCTCTTTGTTGTAGCTCATCTTTTAATTTTAAGGCAATCTGCAAATTAATATCCTTTTCCTTTTCGCCTCCACAACCTATCTTGCCAGGGTCATTGCCTCCATGGCCTGCATCAATTACCACCACAAGATTATTGCTGCCCTTTGGTTTTAACTCGCATAAATTGATAATAAAAATTGTCACGACAATCAAAAGAAGAAAAGCAAGACCTGTTACCTTATGTCTGGTCAACATTTGTCTTGTTCTTCTCTGAACAGAATGAAACATACGAATTCCATAAAACTGCTTTACTTATTATTATGCAAACTCTTTATCATTTATGATGCTGCCAGTGTAGCTGATGCAGCTCACTAGAGCAAAATGTCTTCTAGATTAATCCCTGTTCCTTCATTTCCTGTCTGCGTCTCTTCATTCCCGCAATTACTGTATCTCTTGCCTCTATTGCCTGTTCCTTTGTAGCCTCAGGAACATCCTTAAGCACATAGTCGATACCAAGTTTTTCATATTTAACCTTACCCATATTATGATATGGCAATACATCCAATGCCTTAACATGAAGAAACTGGCCGATAAAATAACCCAGCTTATCCAGATATTCAGGAATTAATGTAATTCCCGGCACTAATACATGTCTAATCCAGATGACTTTTTCCTTCTCATCCAAATATTTCAGAAAATCAAATATATTATCACATGGCTGCCCGGTAAGCTTTTTGTGTTCCTCCGGGTCGATATGCTTTATATCAAGCATAATCAAATCCGTTACTTCCATTAATCTTTCGTATTTTGCAAATATTTCCGGATTGTTTCTTCTAAACATGATTCCCGACGTATCAAGGCATGTATGAACACCACGTTTTTTTGCAAGCTCAAACAGCTCTATCAGGAAGTCTATCTGAAGAAGAGGTTCTCCTCCTGTCACTGTTAAGCCACCACCATTATTATAAAATGGTCTATAGCTTTCATAGTCATCCATGATTTCCTCCGGTGTTTTCTTGGTTCCACCCGCCATTTCCCATGTGTCGGGATTATGGCAATATTGGCATCTCATAGGACAGCCCTTCATAAACAATACATATCTTGTGCCGGGACCATCTACCGTACCAAACGTCTCTATAGAATGAATCATACCTTCCATAACAATCTCTCCTTGTAAATTTTATTTCGAATAAAGTGAACAAGACCACTTCAATAGAGTAAAAGAGGTGTCCAAATATTTGAACACCTCTTAATGTTAAGCTTATTTTTCGGATAAATCAATATTATTATTCATTATCCTCTGCAAGCATAAGGCTAGATTGACTCGTGGAATGTACGAGAGATAACATCTGCCTGCTGCTCCGGTGTTAACTTAATGAAGTTAACAGCGTATCCTGATACACGGATAGTAAGCTGTGGGTAGTTCTCCGGATGCTTCTGAGCATCGAGAAGAGTCTCTCTGTTGTATACATTAACATTAAGATGATATCCACCTTTTTCTACATATCCGTCTAACATATTTACTAAGTTATCAATCTGCTGTGTACTAGCCATTTTTTAATCCTCCTATTCAATATTTTAAGAATCTAATTCGTCAAATGCTTCGTCAATGCCGTCATGTAAAGTCGGAACCGCGCAAGCCAGATTTCCCTTTGCACAATCTATGCAGCCCAGGGTTTCCACCGATTTGCCACTTTGTTCAGGGTCATAGGACACATTTATGTGTCCATGTCCCTGCTCAACCATACCATCCAGCATAGATACGATATCATCGATATTATTTAAACCATTATTCATTAAAATCAGTCCTTGTATTAAAGCTTAAGGTCAACGTCAAGGTCACCTGCAAATACCTGATCCTCCTTACCAAGGGCACCAGGAATGATAGAGAATGTATTTGAAATACCATCCTGTGAATCCATGTATGGAAGCTTAGCAACTGATGAAAGTGATGCCATAGCACCGTGGCTGTCTCTTCCATGCATTGGGTTTGCGCCTGGTGCAAATGGCTGACCCTTCTTTCTACCACATGGAGTATCACCTGTGTTCTTACCGTAAGTAACGTTAGAAGTGATAGTAAGGATAGACATTGAAGGAACACCGTTTCTGTATACATGGTGCTTTCTAAGCTTATGCATGAATGTAGATACAAGACTTGCTGCAATCTTATCTACTCTATCATCGTTGTTACCATACTTAGGGAAATCTCCCTCTGTCTCATAACCAACTACAATACCCTGCTCATTTCTTACACATTTAACCTTAGCATACTTAATTGCTGAAAGTGAGTCAGCAACAACTGAAAGTCCTGCAAGACCTGTAGCAAAATATCTCTTAACATCCCTGTCATGAAGAGCCATCTGAATTCTCTCGTATGCATACTTGTCATGCATGTAGTGAATGATGTTAAGTGAGCTAACATAAACCTTTGCTAACCACTCCATCATATCATCGAACTTTTCCATAACCTCATCATAATCAAGGTACTCTGAAGTGATTGGTCTGTACTTAGGACCTACCTGAACACCTGTAACCTCATCAACACCACCATTGATAGAATAAAGTAAACACTTAGCAAGGTTTGCTCTTGCTCCGAAGAACTGCATATCCTTACCAACTCTCATTGAAGATACGCAACATGCAATCGCATAGTCATCTCCGTGAACAGGTCTCATAAGGTCATCATTCTCATACTGAATAGATGAAGACTTGATTGACATTTTAGCACAGTACTGCTTCCAATTGATAGGAAGGTTCTTAGCCCAGAGAACTGTTAAGTTTGGCTCCGGAGCTGTACCAAGATTGTCAAGAGTGTGGAGATAACGGAAGCTCATCTTAGTAACAAGTGTACGCCCGTCAACACCCATACCGCCAAGTGACTCAGTAACCCATACTGGATCACCTGCAAAAATTGAATTGTATTCAGGAGTTCTTGCGAACTTAACACATCTTAACTTCATGATGAAGTGGTCAACAAACTCCTGAATCTGTGACTCTGTGAATGTACCATTTGCAAGGTCTCTCTGAGCATAGATATCAAGGAATGTAGCAGTACGTCCAAGTGACATTGCTGCACCGTTCTGCTCCTTAACTGCTCCAAGGTAACCAAAGTATACAGCCTGGATTGCTTCCTGCACATTCTTTGCAGGCTTAGAAATATCTATACCATAAGATGCTGCCATCTTCTTTAATTCCTGAAGAGCTCTAATCTGCTCTGCGATTTCCTCCTTACCTCTGATTACATCATCAGTGTAAATTGTACCGAATGACTCCTTCTGAATCTTCTTATCCTCAATAAGGAAATCGATTCCGTAAAGAGCAACTCTTCTGTAGTCACCAATGATACGTCCACGTCCGTAAGCATCCGGAAGACCTGTAATAATGTGATTTGAACGACATCTTCTGATCTCATCATCATAAACATCGAATACACCTGCATTATGAGTCTTTCTATGAACTGTAAAGAAATCAACGATTTCAGGATCTACCTTATATCCGTTATCCTCACAAGCCTTCATAGCCATACGTATACCACCGTATACATTCATACCTCTCTTGAATGGCTTATCAGTCTGGAAACCAACAATTGTTTCCTTATCTTTATCAAGATATCCAGGACCATGTGAAGTAAGAGTAGATACAACCTTAGTATCCATATCAAGAACTCCGCCTGCTTCTCTCTCCTTCTTAGAAAGATCAAGAACCATCTGCCACAAATCCTTAGTGTTCTGAGTAGGCTCAGCTAAGAAAGAATCATCACCCTCATATGGAGTATAATTTCTCTGAATGAAATCTCTAACCTCAACTTCCTTCTGCCACTTACCCGGAACAAATCCATTCCAGCCCTCTGCTTCCAATGCTTCCATCTTTAATAACATTGTCTTTTATTCCTCCTTTTTAATCCGCAAACCACGTCTGCGTTATTGTAATTGAAAAGTTCTTCAGAAATTAGTGAATTGTGTAAAACCCCCTCCAATTTCTGACTATGTACTTATTATAATTTTTTCTTGTATACACGTCAACAAATTCAAAGTAAAATTTTGTACTTTTTTTGATACATTGATTGTATACAGTATACAAAAAAACAATTGATTGTGTATTTTCTCTGATTCACTAATTTATAATGTAGTTTCGCCAACATTTACATAGACATTTTTTATTTCACTATGTTATAATATTTTTGTTTTATGATTTAATACTTATTACTTTGGTCATAAATAATAAGTATTTACCGGTATAAAATATTAATAAGGAGGTTTTTTAATCATGGCAAAGCAAATTGACAAGTCAATGCTTATTCATGAGATTTTAGAGATTGATCCCGGCAATGCTGCTATTCTTATGGCTTCAGGCATGCATTGTGTAGGATGTCCATCATCAGCAATGGAGTCTCTTGAGGAAGCATGTGCGGTTCACGGTATGGATTGTAACGAGGTTGTTGCTACAATCAATGATTACCTTGCTAAAAAAGAGGCTAATGTTTAATTAAATTTTATAAGGGGGATTTATTATGGCTTCAGACAGACAGGAGAGATACAGACAGAGACAGTATCTTCAACCGGGTGAGAGCGAGTTATCAGCCCAAATCTACAATTATATTATAGGCGGTACACTTCTCTATGGTTTCCTCATTAACTGCTTTATGGTAAAATTTTGTTTTGAGCCAATACTTGGACTCTTCTCAAATCCAATACTGTTCTTTGTATTGTATTTTGTAATGGCTCTGGTAGGAACATTTATGGTTAATGGCTCATCAAATCCTGCAATAAGTTTTATTGGCTATAACTTTATAGTTGTGCCACTTGGTTTGGTGCTGGCAATAGTGGTAAATGCATATTCACTTAGCGGATATTCCGATACAGTAACCTATGCATTTGCAATTACAGCACTTGTGACTATAGTAATGATGTTAGTATCATCAATTTTCCCTGACTTTTTCCTTAGCATAGGCAGAACACTTTTTGTTACACTCTTGGTAACTATCGTACTTGAGTTTATTCTCACGCTTGCAGGAGTAGGTCTCGGAATAATTGACTATATCGTAGTTCTTATCTTCTGTGGATATATCGGATATGACTGGGCAAGAGCAAATGCCTGTGCAAAGACAGTAGATAATGCTATAGACTCTGCTGCGGAGCTATATGTTGATATAGTTAATCTCTTTCTGAGAATACTCAGAATACTTGCAAGATCTAATAACAATTAAGGAGAAACGAAAATGAGTAACAGTATTGATGTAAAATCAGTTAATTCAATCAGGGTTCTTGCTGCAGATGCTATTCAGAAAGCTAATTCCGGACATCCGGGACTTCCTCTTGGCGCTGCACCTATGGCATACGAGCTTTGGGCAAAGCACATGAAGCACAACCCTGCCAATCCAAAATGGGCTAACAGAGACCGTTTCATATTATCAGGCGGTCATGGTTCAGCACTACTTTATTCTCTTCTTCACTTCTTTAATTACGGTGTTACTATTGAAGATATGAAGAATTTCAGACAACTGGGTTCAAAAACGCCGGGACATCCGGAATATGGTCATACAGTAGGCGTTGAGGCAACTACAGGCCCTCTTGGTGCCGGTATGGCTATGGCAGTCGGTATGGCTATGGCAGAAAAGCATCTTTCTGCTATTTTTAACCGAGAGGGATATCCGGTGGTAGACCATTACACTTATGTGCTTGGCGGCGACGGATGTATGATGGAAGGTATCTCTTATGAGGCCTTCTCTCTTGCAGGTACTCTTGGATTGGAAAAGCTTATTGTACTCTACGATTCAAATAATATTTCAATTGAGGGCGACACCAACATTGCCTTCCGTGAAAATGTAAGAATGCGTTTTGAAGCATTTGGCTTCCAGACCCAATTAGTTGAAGACGGTAACGACCTGGATGCAATTGGTGCTGCTATTGAGGCAGCTAAGGCAGACAAGACCAGACCTTCATTTATCGAAATCAAAACAAAGATTGGTGCCGGATGTCCTGCAAAGGAAGGAAAGGCATCTGCTCACGGCGAACCTCTGGGTGTTGAAAATGTAGCCGCACTTCGTGCAAACCTTGGTATAGAAGACAAGGGTGCGTTTGTTCTTCCTCAGGATGTATATGATAACTTCAACAATATAACCGCTTCTTTTGCTTCTGCTGAAGAGGAATGGAACAAGCTCTTTGCTGATTACTGTTCAGCATATCCTGAGCTCAAGGAAAAGTGGGATGCTTACCACGACGAGGATAACGCCAAAATTCTCTATGATATGGACGATTTCTGGAACACATTTGACAAACCGGAAGCTACAAGAAATGTATCAGGTAAAATATTAAACATATTAAAGGATGTTGTTCCTAACATGTTCGGCGGTGCAGCTGACCTTGCTCCTTCCACAAAGACAAACATGAAGGATGCCGGAGACTTCTCAAAGGAGGACCCAACCGGTAAGAATCTTCATTTTGGTATCAGAGAGCTTGCCATGGCTGCAATTGGAAACGGAATCGCTCTTCACGGAGGACTTAGACCTTTCGTATCTACATTCTTCGTATTTAGTGATTATGTAAAGCCTATGGCGAGACTTTCAGCGCTTATGGGACTTCCTGTAACCTATGTACTCACACATGACAGTATAGGCGTTGGAGAAGATGGTCCTACCCACGAGCCAATTGAGCAATTAGCAATGCTTCGTGCAATGCCTAACTTCTACGTATTCCGTCCTGCAGATGCTACAGAATGTGCCGCTGCATGGTATTATGCATTAAACAATAAAAAAGCTCCTACAGCATTAGTTCTTTCAAGACAAAACCTTCCACAGCTTGATGGAAGCAGTCGTGATGCCTTAAAGGGTGGCTATATTCTTGAGGATTCTACAAAGGAAACTCCGGATGCCATTATCATTGCCACAGGTTCTGAGGTTTCACTTGCCGTTGAGGCTAAGAAGACGCTTGCCGATGAAGGGATTGATGTGAGGGTTGTCAGCATTCCTTGTATGGATCTCTTCCAGGATCAGCCTGAGGAATATAAGAATGCTGTTCTTCCTAAAAATGTAACTGCAAGAGTTGGTGTTGAAGCTCTTGGTAGCTTTGGCTGGGGCGATTACATCGGAATCAACGGAGAGTTTGTGGGAATGAAGTCTTTCGGTGCTTCAGGTCCGGGTGCACAGCTCTTTGAGCATTTTGGCATAACAAAGGAAGCTGTTGTTGCAGCTGTTAAGAAAACCTTAGCATAAGGTTAGATAATTGAGTAGGCTGTCGTATTAACGACAGCCTTATTCGTTACAAAAAGGAGAAAAATAATAGAGCCATATAGCTAAATATATAGTCTCCATTACGGTTCGTTACTATATATTGCTATTATGGCTCTTTTGCATTATAACTGTTACTATGTCACACCAATTATTGACAGCTTACAGCTCTGCAAGAGTCTGAAGAGCTCTATCCGGAATAATCAGCTTAAAATGTTCTTCTATATGGCTTGGGGTCGCATAGGTTGCCCTAACCTTATTGCCATACTCACTTATAAGATTACAGGTTCTAATAAACTCTCCATCAGAGTTATTATCCTTAGTCATATATAAGTAGAATCTGCTATCCTGCGGATTCTTATAAAGAGAATTGTCACTCTTATATATATTCTTGACTAATCTGGCAGATAACATAACCTGATCAAGATTTTTAAAAGCATAAATTCTGAATACCTCTTTCGTAAGCTCCGGCTGAGGGGTCTTCGGCTTCTTCGCCATTCGATTATTGCCAAGTGCAGATAATCCCTCTGCAAGATTTCCCAGAGCCTCCAGCAAGCCATCTGCTGCCTGACTAGCCTCTGTATCAATATCTATATCCGAATCCTCGTCTTCATCTTGATCTATCTCGGAAGGTCTTGTAAATCTGGAAAAACGTGTATCCAATTCCTCCGGATCCTCAACCTTTGTTATAATAAGAACAAGACACTCTGTAGATACCGGTATTGCCTCTATCATAAGCGGAATATTATCCACCTCAAAGCCCAGCTCGTCAGAAGCCTGCTGCATAAGCTCACGGAAAAGCTGCTTTGCCTTCTCAGTTCCGTATGCTAATTCTGTCAAAAGAAGTTCCTTTTCTGCCAAATCTGCCTTATAAAGTGTACATCTTATTTGATTTTCACTTAATCTTTCTATTTTCATTTCGGTCACTCCTTTTCAAGAAAGTTACTATTAGTTTATCACAAAATATCTTCATGTAAAGATAAAACTTATTTTTTTCACAATAAAAATAATACCAAATATGGTTGATTAATTATTTTTTTTATAGTAAATTGGCATCAGACGAATACAGAGCTTCTATGCATATCCTGCATTTCTTTATTCGGCCGTACGTGGATTTCCCACAATTATCCCATACAACAATAGAATAGTTTTGCACTCAATATCATTCTATGCAGGAAGCTTAGACAGTATTTGTACTACCGGCGTATTGTATCAGAAAATAGGAATATAAAAAATATACACAGTTGCACCTTATTAGATATAATATGCCCTTATGAAAAGAAGGTGATATCCAACAACAAATTAAAAAGCAACTTAAAAATCATAATGCTTAACAAACATTAGAGCAAACATTATACTGCTCGCAACAGACACTTCGTCTAATTCTTATTATGGCTAAGTGTCTGTTGTTTTTATTGCTTTGTGAAGTCAGAATACACCTTTAAGCTTTAGCACAAAATAACTAATAAAAGAGACGGCTATATACATATACAGCCGTCTCTTTTATAATTACAGGAGTATGTATTACTCCTCTGCGATTGTTCCTACTGGACAAGTTCCTGCACATGCTCCACAGCTTACACACATAGAAGCATCAATCTCAAACTTTCCATCACCCTCGCTTATTGCTCCTACAGGGCAAGTTCCTGCACATGCTCCACAGCATACACAGCTATCTCCAATAACGAATGCCATAATCGTATCCTCCTTGTTGGTATTGATAGAAATTATCATTTTCCATATTGTATACCTTTTTTTTAATTATGACAAGCTAATATTTATATTTTTAACCTATTGTCATAATTTGTCAAAAAGCTTCGCCTGAGAAGTCCCGGCACCAAGTGCGTGTTGCGATAGCAACAATACTCTCAGTGAGCGCTCCAATATTCCATTCATGTGGGCAATGGCTGTTCCGTAATTGGTAAATGCTACACCTGCATCAATGGCACATTTCATACGATATTGAACCTCTCTTTCAGGGAGCATACATGCGCCACAATGAATAATGAGTCTATAATCAGACAGCTCCTCCGGAAAGCTTCCCCCGGAACAAAATTCAAATACCGGTTCCTTACCTGTATATTTCTTAATCCATGCCGGAAGCTTTACTGTGCCGATATCCTTACATTGTCTGTGATGAGTACAGCCCTCACATATTAGCACCCTGTCTCCATTCTCAAGTCTGTTTATTGCTTCCGCACCCTTTACTGCCGTATCAAGAAAGCCCTTATATCTTGCCATCAGTATCGAAAACGAAGTGAGGGGTATGTCATCAGGGACACTTTTTGCCACCACTTCAAAGGCCTGACTGTCCGTAATTATCATTCCCGGTTTTTTGTTCAACAATCTTATGGTATTGTCTAGCTCATCCTCCTGAATTACAACTGAGACAGCGCCCGCCTCAAGAAGGTCTCTAAGGATCATCTGCTGTGGGAGAATAAGCCGCCCCTTTGGCGCCGCAGAATCAATAGGCGTAACAAGAACAACCACATCACCCTTGCTCACCAAATCCGATACGAGAGGTTTCTTTTCACCAACCTCAATCAGCACGGAGATTTTTTCCTTGAGCTGTTCTATGTTCTTTTTATCCTTTGCACTTACCAAAAGAGCATTACTGTCTTCTGCCAGCCGCTTCATGGTTGCTATATCAATAAGGTCACATTTGTTGTAAATTACTATGTAGCTTATTTTCTTTTCATGAAATATTCTTAGAAGCTCCTCATCGGCACTTTTTAACCCTTCTGTGGCATCAACCACCAGAACTGCAATATCCGTTTTATTCAGAATCTGTTTGGTCTTCTTTACCCTCAATTCTCCCAGACCACCCTCGTCATCAAAACCCGGCGTGTCTATAATCAGAACGGGACCCAAGGGCAGAAGCTCCATAGACTTCATTACGGGATCTGTGGTTGTACCCTTCACATCAGACACAACCGAAAGCTCCTGATTGGTAACTGCATTAACCACACTTGATTTACCTGCATTTCTCCTGCCAAAAAAACCAATATGTATTCTGTTGGCAATGGGAGTGTCATTCAAACCCATAGGCTTCCTCCTTTACTCTCTCATCATTCAGACACTGAAGCCTGCAGTACACCTACATTGGTCAGAATCTGAAATCCCTGATACCTGCCTCTATCTTTGTCAGATTATCCGAACATATTTCCTTAACCTTTTCCTTCGGAATATTATCAAGCTCTGCCCGAATTAATGCTTCTCCTATTGTTCTTGTTTCACAGGTGGCATAATCCATCAAATATTCCTTTAAGGTCATCAGTGCATTTGGATGACAGCAATTCTGAATCTGTCCCGACTTGCACAGTGACATAAATCTGTCCCCCGTGCGCCCCTCTCTGTAGCAGGCTGTACAAAAGCTCGGAATGTAGCCAAGCTCCATAAGCCATTTCACAACCTCATCGAGAGTCCGAAGGTCACTGACATCAAACTGTTCCGTATTTTTGTCTTCCGGCTCCGGCTCATAATATCCGCCCACACTGGTTTTTGAGCCGCCGCTTATCTGGGAAATGCCAAGATGAAGCACCCTCTCACGAACCTTTTCATTCTCTCTTGTAGAAATAATCATACCTGTGTAAGGTACCGCAATCCTGATAATTGCGACGATTTTGGCAAAGGTTTCATCATCTATTCCATTATCAAAGCTGTCCGGGTCGATATCATCTGCCCGTTTGACCCTTGGAACACTGATTGTATGTGGTCCCACCCCATGTACAGCCTCCAAATGCTCTGCATGCATAAGCAGTCCCGCCAGCTCATATCTGTAGCCCTGAAGTCCAAACAAAACACCAAGTCCAACATCATCGATGCCACCCTCCATAGCCCTATCCATGGCCTCAGTATGGTATGCGTAATTGCTCTTTGGTCCATAAGGGTGAAGCTCCTCATACCCCTTTTTATTGTAGGTTTCCTGAAATAGAATGTAGGTTCCTATCCCTGCCTCGTGAAGCATGCGATATTCTTCTACTGTGGTAGCTGCTATATTAACATTTACCCTTCTGATTGCGCCGTTTTTATGCTTGATGCTGTATATTGTTTTAATGCAATCTAAAATATATTCAATAGGATTCTTCTCCGGATCCTCACCCGCTTCGATTGCAAGTCTTTTATGCCCCATATCCTGAAGCGCAATAACCTCTCGTCTAAGCTCCTCCTGTGTAAGCTTTCTTCTGGCAATATGCTTATTCTTAATGTGATAAGGACAATACACACATCCGTTGATGCAATAATTTGACAGATAAAGTGGGGCAAACATAACGATACGATTCCCATAGAAATCCTTCTTAATCTGCTCTGCCATAGCAAACAGCTTATCCATTATTACCTTATCCTCACAGGCGAGAAGCACCGACGCCTCCCTATGGCTTAAACCCTTCTTCTCCGCTGCCTTAAGGAGTATGCTCTCACAAAGCTCTATGTTATCTTTATTTGCATCTGCAAAGGCTAAGGTCTCTTGTATCTCCGAATCACTAATGAATTCCTCTGCTTTAAGAGATTTCACATTATACATCTTGTATTGCCTCTTTTCTCAGTACTTTTCCATATGTCAAACAGTTGAACAGTAATCCTGTCTGCACTTTTTTCTACTCGACAACCTGAACCTTAATCATGTTAGTATTTCCCGGTATGCCAAGAGGAACACCTGCTGCAACCACGACAGTATCCCCTGCTTTAAGTAAATCCTTTTCCTTTCCTGCACAGATTGCATGGTCAAACAGATCAAATATTTCACTTTTTTCATCAATAAGCAACGGTGTAACTCCCCATGACATATTAAGCTGTCTTGAGGCTCTGTCACTGGTAGTTCCGGCAATTATACTGCAGTTCGGTCTGTATTTAGAAATGTTTCTGGCAGAGGTACCTGATTTAGTAACTATCACTATAGCTCTGGCATTAAGGTCAATGGCCGTTGTACATGTGGCATGACACACCGCATCCGTTACATTTGGATTTGCTTTCCTATCATATTGGAAGAATTTGGTACGATAATCAATTGCCGCCTCAGCTCTCTCCGCAATCCTTACCATGGTCTGTACCGACTCAACGGGATACAATCCGGCAGCTGTTTCACCGGACAGCATAATCGCACTGGTTCCATCGTAAATTGCATTTGCAACATCTGTAGTCTCTGCTCTGGTCGGTCTCGGATGCTTCATCATGGAATCAAGCATCTGCGTAGCAGTGATAACCTGCTTACCCGCCAGATAAACCTTTCTGATAATCATCTTCTGAACTACCGGCACATCCTCGCCCGGTATCTCAACACCCATATCACCTCTTGCAACCATAATTCCATCAGACACATAGATAATATCATCTATATGATTAACACCCTCAGCATTTTCAATCTTGGAAATGATATTGATTGTCTCACCGCCGTTATCATCCAGAAGCTTTCTGATTTCAAGAACATCTCTGGCACTTCTGACAAAGGAAGCAGCAATAAAGTCAACCTCCTGTTCTATACCAAACAGTATATCCGAAATATCCTTTTCATTCATGTATGGCATATTGAGGTGAACACTCGGAACATTGATGCCCTTATGATTTGACAAGCTTCCACCTGTTATTACCTTACACAAAATATCTCCGTCTGTAATGGACTCAACGGACATTTCGATAAGACCGTCATCCACAAGTATTCTGGTTCCAACCTCAACATCCTTATATAGATCCTTATATGTGATTGTACAGATAGAGCTATCTCCTATGAGTTCCCTGGTAGTAAGCGTAAAGAATTGTCCCGGAACAACCTCAACCTTACCACCCTCAAAATCACCGGTTCTAATCTCAGGTCCTTTTGTATCAAGAAGTATGGCAATTGGAAGGTCCAATTCCTCACGAAGCTTCTTAACCATGTCCATACGTCTTTTTTGCTCCTCATGCGTTCCGTGTGAGAAATTGAGTCTGGCAACATTCATTCCCTCAATCATCAGTTTTCTCAAAATATTTTCATCATCTGTTGCAGGACCAAGTGTACATACAATCTTTGTCTTTCTCATATTGCTTTCCTTTCTTGATAATAATGTATTGGTTTCGTAATTTAATCCTCCCAAGGGCGGATTCTGTATACAGCTCCTATGTCATCACAAATTCTCTGACATTCCGCTTCCTCTTCCTTGGTAATAGTAGTGTCCACAGTAGACATAACCACCTTCGGAACATATTTTGTACACTCCTTTGCAAAATCTATCATGGCATCAAAGGATTTCTCTCCGAATTTACTTCTGACAAGCTCATGATACCGCTCCGCATTCGGTGTGTTGAGACTAATTGATACAACATCAATGAGACCCTTAAGCTTTGGTGCAATATTCTCACCATTTACAAGGCTACCAAGTCCATTTGTGTTTAATCTTATTCTTTTTCCATAGGTTTTCTTCACATATTCTGCCGTTTTTAGTAATACAGGAAGTGCCTCCGTAGGTTCTCCAAAGCCACAGAATACCAACTCATCATATTCATCCATGTTGAACCTTGAAAACTCCTCCCGAACCTCTTCAAAGGTAGGTTCCTTCTCAAGCCAAAGTCTTCCTGATTCACCTACATGGTCTGTTGTTTGTCTAAGACAGAATGTGCAGGCGCAAGGACATTTATTAGTCAAATTAACATATAAATTATTATGCACCTTATATAGTATTTCCATTTTTACAACACTTCCTTCTTCATATATTAACAGCTATCATTTTAACACAGTATCACAGTAAGGTCTAGAATTCCATATCCATATTTTTCTTAAAAAAAAAATTATTTATGTCTTTAACATCATTCTTAAAAATGTTATTATTACTTATAAATCGTATAGTAGGAATCATATTTATGGAGGAGACCAATGAGTACGTATTACAATCAGGGTTTTTTGTATAAAGCCCGTCAAACTGTATACAAGTGGTGGTGTGTGGTATATAAACCGGCTTACAAGCTCTTTCACCACGGATATTGGCCTGAAGAAAAGGAGCCCTACTATATTCCTCCGGATGACAACAAGAAGGACGAATTTGCAGAGCAGATGGCTAAATCTATGGAAGAGTCAAAGCAAAACAATGAGGATGATATTCTGATATCAATGAAAGAGGCTAAAACAATTGACCAAAATGTACTTGACAGAGCCAATGAAATAATGGAGAGACTGGCGCGGGAAGCCGCTGAGGACGAAGCAAAAAAGCAGGCACAAATCGAGGATGCGAAACGTATTGCCATCGAAAATGAACGTCTGGCTGAAATCATGAATGCCAACAAGGTAGACATCTCCGCCTTTATAGAAGAAGGTAAGGCACAACAGAAAAATAAAAACACTAAAATCTAAGGGGAATTTCTATTATGATATCGAACAACTCACTAGCAAAATATATTATTACAGCTTGTACAACGGTATTACTATGCATTGTTCTGTGCAGCTGTTCCGTAAAGCCTAAAAACTTTACAGTTGATGAACTGACCATTACCTTAAACAATAATTTTATGGAATCAAAAAAGGATGGATTCACAGTTTACATAACAAGTGAAGATGTTGTATTCTCTGCAGTAAAGGAAGAGACAGATGCCTTAGAGTATGCAGGATATGAGATATCCTCTCTCAAGGATTACAGCTACGAGATTGCCAACCTGAACAGTACCCCTTCTTCAGCCCTGGTAGACAAGGGAAATTATTACTATTTTACTAATTCCAAAACCGTTTCCGGTGCGAAATACACCTACGTCCATTGTATGTTCAAAGGTGAAAATGCATATTGGGTATGTGAATTCGTTTGTAAATCCAAGAATTATGATAAGTATAAGGATGTAATATTCAAGTGGGCTGACACAATCGAAATCAAATAGTTACCGTATCTGATTGTTGTCAGGCTGCTCGTCTTCTGTATGGCTATTGTCGGGTAGCTTACTTTCAGGCTGTTCATCTTCAGGCTGTTCATCTTCAGGCTGTTCTTCTTCTGTGTCCGGCTCCTTCAGGTTGTCGTACCTGTCGCCCAAAATATTCCAGCAGGTAATTCCAAAGCCAACAGGTATACAAACAACAATGCCCCACGTCAATATATTTCTTGTTATCTGATTTATATTTCCCTTTAAAAGAAAAATCACCGCAAAAACAACCAATCCAACCAGTATCAGGTCAATAACAATTGTAATTAATGTTTTCTTTGCCCTATCCATTGTTTTTCTCCATTTATACTTTAATAATAATCACTATTATTTTCTTCTGAAATTAACCGAAATGCATAAATAAGTATATTTATATTTACATAAAGTGGTTGTAATGTCAATTGATTGTGTTATACTATTTTCAGATTATATAGAAAGGTAGAATACTATGTACAAGGTAGATTTTAGTACGCCAATCCATGTGTATTTTATTGGAATTGGCGGTATAAGCATGAGTGGACTTGCCGAAATATTGCTTCAGGCAGGATTCACTGTATCAGGTTCCGATATTAAGGAATCAGAAATAATTACAACACTCCGAAATATGGGAGCACATATCAATATTGGACAGGTTGCCGAAAACATCAGCGAAGACATAGACCTGGCTGTATACACAGCGGCAATAAAAAAGACCAACCAGGAGTATATGGCTATTCAAGGCAAAAATATTCCGATGCTGACAAGAGCAGAGCTGCTGGGACAAATTATGAGCAACTACAAATACGGCATCGCCGTAAGTGGTACCCATGGCAAGACTACCACAACCTCCATGCTGTCCCATGTACTTCTACAGGCAGATACGGACCCAACCATCTCTATCGGAG
The DNA here is from genome assembly GCA_051879975.1 of Wujia sp. Taxonomy (GTDB): domain Bacteria; phylum Bacillota; class Clostridia; order Lachnospirales; family Lachnospiraceae; genus Coprococcus_C. The sequence continues at coordinate 7,427 of JBJENB010000107.1, read as the reverse complement.
GAATGCTTGATGTTATCGGTGGAAATATTCGCATTGGCAAATCGGATTATTTTGTCACTGAGGCCTGTGAATACACCAACAGCTACCACGCGCTGAATCCATACATAAGCATTATATTAAATGTGGATGCCGACCATCTGGATTTCTTTAACAATATAGACGAGATTGCTGAATCCTTCCATGTCTTTGCACAGAAGCTTCCTTCAAATGGACTTCTGGTAATCAACGGAGATATGAAATATACAGATAAGGTATCAGCGGGTGTAAAATCGAATATTGTTACCTTTGGTTTTGAGAGTCACAACAAATATAGTGCAACAGACATAACCTTTGACACTGAAGGACATCCATCATATACCCTGGTTGTAGACGGAGAAAAAAGAGAGCATATTGAGCTGCACTCAATTGGTAAGCACAATGTCCTCAATTCACTGTCCGTTATTGCAGTGGCTGATTTTCTAGGTATAGAAATGAAGCATATTAAAGCAGGACTGCTTGAATGTACAAGTGCCAAGAGACGTTTTGAACACAAGGGTGTGACTTCACGTGGCGTTATTGTAATAGATGATTATGCACATCATCCAACGGAAATCGCAGCTACTCTTGCGGCGGCAAAGAGAACGCCTCATCGAAAGCTGTGGTGCGTTTTCCAGCCACATACCTACAGCAGAACGCTTGCCTTGTTTGATGAATTTGCCGAGGTGCTTTCTAAATTCGACCAGGTTGTATTGACAGATATCTATGCCGCCAGAGAAAAGGATTTGGGATTAGTATCATCCAATGACTTATCGGATGCCATTAATATAAATGGCGGATGTGCTATTTACATTGGTGACTTTGATGACATAGCAAAATATGTCAAAAAAAATTGCAAAAAAAATGATTTGTTGATAACTATGGGAGCCGGAAACGTTGATATTATTGGAGATGCGCTTCTAAAAAAATAATTATCCACATTATCCACAGGACCATTTGAGATTATTATTTCAAATGGTCCTTATTATTCAAGTTAACATAATATTATCTGTTTTATCCTTTTCTTGCGACATAATTTGATATGACATTATTATGGTAACATGGTATCAACATTTTCCACATTTTCCACATTTTTTGCCACAGACTTGACCGAATTTGTGTTCGCTTGAATTATATTTTTCCTATGTTATAATTCATTTTGCATTAGCAAAAAAGGGGACGAGTTACAATGAAAACTATTACTATTTCAACAGAAAACAGTGAGACCTATTCGTCTATTTCCAACTTCTTCATAGACTATTATATGACTGAAGCAAACGGCGAATTTGTAAAGGTTTATCTGTATCTGGTCAGACTGCTGAGCAACAATTCCGCAGTCACTGTAGCCGGAATAGCAGACCACTTTAACCTCACTGAGAATGACATATGCCGGGCAATTAAATATTGGATTTCGAGAGATGTTTTAAAGCTCAATTACGATGGCAAGGGTCATTTGAGTGGAATTGTTCTTCTCCCACTTCATGCTCCGTCAATTGACAATAAGCTGGATACGGATGCGGTATCAATTTTACATGCGGATATTGAACCCGACAAAGGCAAGTCTTCCAATGTTCGAAGCTTTACCTCTCCTCTTCCGGTGGTGAAGACACCGGTTGCAGTAGAGCAGGATACAGAATTATCTGCCCCTCCTAAGCCTCGATTCACTCCTAAGGATTGTGAGGAGAAGCTTCGTGATGAAGATTTAAGCGATATTATTTATCAGGTGGAGACACTATTTGGAAAACAGATATCTCAGAATGATATCAACACCATCCTTTACATTTCTGATACCCTTGGCTTCGATGTGGACCTGTTTGAATATCTGATTGAGTACTGCACAACCATGGGTAAGAAGAGCTGCAGATATATGGAAACCGTTGCTATCGGTTGGTACACTGACGGAATTAAGAACAGACAGCAGGCAAAGGAGCAGGCTTCACTTACCTCCGGAATTGCCAAGGTCGTATTTAAGGCATTAGGAATCAGACGTTCCTATCCTACCAATATTGAACTGGCTTACATAAATACCTGGAGCAAGGATTTCGGCTTTACCACCGACATAATTTCATGCGCCTGTGAGAAAGCGATTCTCCAGAATCCTAGCTCTGCAAATTATAACTATGTAAATGCCATACTTGAAAACTGGTACAAGAACAATGTTAAAACTCTTGCAGATGTAGAGCGTCTGGAGAAAACCTTTACATTAAAAAGTCAAAACGGAAAGCAGCCATCCGGTAATATCAGCAGCTTTGCTAATTTCAAACAAACGAAATTGGATGACCAGCTGGATGAAATGGAACAATTGCTTCTTAAAGAGGTAAATAACTAATGACATTTAATACACTTAGTATAGAAGATATATTGCATGAGTATGAGAGAACACGCCTTCTGAATAAAAGACTTCTTCAGGAACGACAGGAGGAAATATATTCCCGCATACCGGAAATAAGAGAGATAGACCAGACCGCTAAGCTCTCTTATCTTCGTGTGGCTAAGGCAAGAGTTATGGGTGAGGATGCCGGTAAGCAGATAACCCACGATGTCAGCTTGGAAAATCGTCGGTTAACCGAGAGAAAGCAAGCACTTCTTAAAGCAGCCGGTTACAGCGCCGATTATCTGGAGCCAATATATAATTGTCAAAGCTGTCACGACACGGGATACATAGATGGAGAGAAATGTCATTGCTTCACAAAAAAGATTATAGATTCTCTTTACATACAGTCAAATCTTGCAAATGTTTTGGAAAAAGAGAATTTTTCCACTTTTTCTCTGGAATACTACAGCAAAGAGCCTTGTTCGGACAGAGAATTCTCATCCTATGACAACATGTGTAGTGTTCTTGAAAAAACCAAGAGCTTTGTAAAGGGCTTTGAAGAAAAGTCTACTGAACGGGGAAATATATTAATATACGGTGAAACCGGTTTGGGCAAGACATTTCTAACCAACTGCATAGCCAAGAATCTCTTGGACAATGGTCATACTGTCCTATATCTGTCCGCAAGTGAAATCTTTGAAACAGTGCTGGCAGGGTATATTATGAACAGAAAGCAGGAGCTTGAGTCGCTATATAGCTATATTTACAGCTGTGAGCTTCTTATCATAGACGATCTGGGAACAGAGTTAACCAACAGCTTTGTACTATCCCAGCTTTTTGAAATTATAAATAAACGTGAAATCAGACAGTCATCTACCCTGATTTCTACAAATCTTTCCATGAAGCAGCTCAGAGACAGATATACCGAGCGAATCATGTCAAGAATAATTGCTAATTACACTGTATTTAATATATATGGTGATAATATTAGATATCAAAAAAGGAAGAAAGCTATTAATTCCAATACTTAAACCAATGGAGGAAAAATCATGCCAGATTCTAGTAACCTTATTAATATTCCTGTAGGAAAGCTCGGAATCATTCCACTTCAGAGCTGCCAGGCCTTAGGTGAGAAGGTGGATAGCTATATTGCCAAGTGGAGAGCGCAAAGGCACAATGAGCATAAGGACAGTATCACATTTACCGGATACGAAAAGGATTCTTATATCCTCAAGCATACCTGCCCACGTTTCGGTTCAGGCGAAGCCAAGGGTACTCTTAAGGAGTCCGTAAGAGGTACTGATGTCTACCTTATGGTAGATGTGGTAAACCACAGCATAGGATACTCTGTGTGCGGTCAGATGAATATGATGTCTCCTGATGATCACTATTCGGATTTAAAGAGGGTAATCGCAGCTATAGCCGGTAAATCAAATCGTATTACCGTAATCATGCCTTTTCTATACGAAAGCAGACAGCATAAACGTAACAGTAGAGAATCTCTTGACTGTGCATTGGCACTCCAGGAATTGGTTTCTATGGGGGTTGACAATATTATTACATTTGATGCTCATGACTCTCGTGTACAGAATGCCATTCCACTCAGCGGTTTTGAGAATATAATGCCAACCTATCAGTTTATTAAGACACTCCTTAAGACCACTCCGGATCTTGAGCTTGACAGCAAGCACATGATGGTGATAAGTCCTGATGAGGGAGCGATGAACAGAGCAATCTACTTTGCCAATCATCTCGGCGTGGATGTTGGTATGTTCTACAAGAGACGTGATTATACAACTGTAGTAAACGGCAAGAATCCTATCGTTGCACATGAATTTCTGGGTGACTCGGTTGAAGGTAAAGATGTTATTGTAATTGATGATATGATTGCTTCCGGCGAAAGTATGCTGGATGTTGCAAGTCAGCTCAAGGAACGCAAGGCGAGACGAGTATATGCCCTTGCAACCTTCGGTTTATTTACAAGCGGTCTTGAGATATTTGATAAAGCATATGAGGATGGTGTAATAGAGAAGGTTATCACCACTAACCTTACCTACCAGATGCCCGAATTGTTTGGACGACCTTGGTATGAGTCAGCGGACCTTAGCAAATATATTGCAATCCTTATTGACCACCTCAACCACAATGCATCCATCAGCAAGCTTCTGGATCAGTCTGAAAGAATTCAGGCCCGTATTCAGGAATACAAGGAATGCGGTACCATTACTGACAACTATCAGGCGCCTAAAGTAGATTAAACAACTTGTATAAATGATTATGTCCTTTGTTTCAGTGTTTTTAACATTAAAAACAAGTCACTCAATACATAATCATTTATACATTTTTCCGAATTACGCACTTAAATCAACATAATTGTAATCCATATCCAGCTCGTCCAGCATATCCCCTATCCTTGAATCAGAGGTCATCAGGATTATCTGTTCTGTATCTATGGTTTTGAGACAATCCAAGGTGTTTACCAGCCTCTTCTCGTCATAATTTGTAAAGATATCATCAATGATAAGCGGAAGCTTATCTCTACATAAAAGTCTTGCCACAGACAAGCGTACAGCAAGATATATCTGCTCCATGGTTCCTGCACTGAGATACTCTATGCCAACATAGTCATCTCCGTCTCTTACCATAACATGAAGATTTTCATCCAACTTAACATCCTGATACTTTCCATCTGTAATCTTAGAAACTATATCAGAAATGTTGTCATTTATTAGGAAGCCTAAATCATCATGAATCTCGGCTGACATATTATTGATGGTTACAATAGCAAGATCAATGGCCTCAAGCTCAAATTCCAGTTCCTTCTTATGTTCAGTCATCATGTCATATTCATCTTGAAGCTCCTGTCGCTTCACTCTTTCATCCAGAAGCTGTTTCTCCTGCAATCTTAGCTCTGCCTTCTTGTCGGCATATTCCTGAGCATATGACATATCAATCTCGATATCATCATCCTCTAAATTGCTTCTCTCAAGCTCGGAAATGATCTTCTTAAATTCCTCCTCAGAAGGCGTATATATGTCATCAGTAAAAATACCCTTGGCATAGAAGCCCTCAACTATGGTTACCACTACAAACAAGGCTGTACATACAATAAACAGCTGCTTTACGCCCTTTTCAAAGCCCAGTAAATTAACCATTCCGGCAATAACAAAGATTACAAACAAGCCCGTAGCAATGATAAACCAAAGCCTGTCCGTAAGCTTAACCTCTTTTTCCTTTTCTTCCTCGGTATCATCACTGACACTTTCCACCAGTTTATCTAAAGAGGCGTTAAATTTGTAATCCTCCTTATAGGTTTCACCGTTTTCATCCTCCACCAATCTTCTGGCTTCCCTTTTTCTCCTGGCAGTTTCAACGGCAAATTCCTCATCAAGAAGGGTTATCTGCTTTCTGACATCTTTCAGCTCATCATCCACTGAATTGTAGCCCGAAATCTCCTCAGCAATCTCATTTAGCCCCTTGGTAACAGGCTTCAAATCGTACTTACTTCGCTCCTTCTTAAGTCGTTCAATAGCTTTAGCCTTATCAATATCTGCCGAACCGGTAGTGGCAAGGTTAGCAAGATAGTTGTCCATCTCATTTGCAAGCTCCTTACCGGGTGCCGCACCATGTTCGCCAATGCACAAGGTATTGATATAAGTATTCTTATCAAAATCAAAAAGTGTCCCATGAAGACTATTTTTGTTTTCCAGCTTAAGCTCTCTTCCAGACTGAACATCCAGAACACTTACCTTTCGGCTGTGCTTCAAAAAGCTTCTCTCAACGAAATATTTTTTATCTCCATCCCGAAGATATGCCTTTCCGGAAAAACCTCTTCCACTAAGGGGCTTTCTAAGCTCATAATTATCAAGTCTTGCTCCCAAGCCTCTCGATTTGTCTATACCGTAAAGCATACCCACTATGAATTCCTTCACTGTGGTTTTGCCAGACTCATTCTCACCATAAATAAGATTAAGTCCCGGTTTTAAATCCAATTCTTTATTATTAAATTTTCCAAAATCCTTAAGTAATAATTTATTCAGATACATTATTTGTCTCCGATTCCCAGCAATGCATCTATACCATAGCGCATAGCCTTATATCTAAGTTCCTCATCCCGCTGGTCTTCCTCATCTGCAAGCGTCTTAATAAATCTTCCGAGAAGGTTATTTTCATTGACAGTCACCAGCTCATTTACATCATAATCCGGCTGAGTCCTATTGATTATCTCATTTATACAATACTTCTTTGCAAGAAAATTAACATTGATTTCAAGATTACAATCCACTCTTCCCTTAAGCAATATTCTGTAAATATTTTCAGTTCCAAGCTCCTTTATCTGTTCCTCAATCAACTCAGCTATCTCGGTATTACTACCGGTGGTACTGACATCTATTGCCATATTCACATAGCTTCGCTTATTAAATGGTACCCACGTAATATTGGTGTTGCCATCCTCAAGCACTTCACCCAGTATGTAGCCACGTCTTCCGGTCTCTGTATAATCAATAGGCTCAAGAGAACCTGAAAATGCCATCCTATTCTTTAAAATGTGCTGTGGTTTATGGATATGTCCCAAGGCAATATAATTAAAGCCCAGCTTCGCAAGCCGTTCCTTAGAAAATGGCATATGCGTTTTATCGCCGCCATGTCCCAATAATATATTATAAGCATCAGGTCTTGCCGGCTTTAATCTCTCTAATATTCTCTCCGTGTACTCCGGACGTCCATAGCTATATCCGGTGATACATACGTTTAATTCCTTTATATAAGCATTTGTAGCTCTGTCTCTCGGAAGCACAACTGCATCCGACTCAAAGGTAAAACCATCCCAGGTTGAACCCTCTTCAATATAATCATGGTTTCCTGCAATAATAACTGTTTTCGTAACTGATAATCTTCTAAGCTTATAATCAAGCTCTCTCAGCTGACTTATAGTTGGCGGCGCATGAAACAAATCTCCTGCAATCAGAAGAAGCTCTATTTTCTCCTCCTCACAGAGATTTATTATATCGGTAAAGCTCTGCTGAATTTCAAGTGCCCTGTCATCACTCCACGGTCTACCTCTATCCGGTTTTACTCCCAAATGCACATCCGCTAT
>JBJENB010000106.1:0-7363 GCA_051879975.1 Wujia sp. | reverse complement strand
CTCCGCCTCCTGTCTGTTCATGGGCTACACCCTCAAATCCCCACATAAAATCAAGATGCCAGTATGTTCTTCTAAATTCTCCATCTGTAATTACATGAAATCCTAATTCCTTTTGTTTGTCAACGACCTTCGTAATTTCTTCATTAACAATTCTATCAAAGGCTTCCTTACCAAGATTTCCATTCTGATATTGAATCTTTGCATCTTTAAGTCTCTGTGGTCTTAAAAAACTTCCAACAAAATCATATCTGAATGGTGTTTTAATATTACTCATTTTAATATCCTCCGTTTTCCTGTTCTTGAGGATACTATATCATCACAATTATATATTGGAAAATATATTATTTCTGTATTATTCCATAGTTTCATCCTATGGGAGATATTTTTTTAATGCCTCTACATACGAAGTTGCATAGCGACTAAATAAAATGTTTTTCTTTTTTAATAATCCAATTTTCATCCTACAATTCATTTCTAAAGGTCTTGCAATAATACTTACACCATTTAATTCCTGATCAATAACACCAGAGCTAACCGTAAACCCATTTAAACCTATCACAAGATTAAAAAGGGTTGCCCGATCTCTGACCTGTATGTTTTTAGGCATGTCAAGCATGCTGAGAAACTCTTCTGCAAAATAAAAGGAATTCCTTTCCCCCTGTTCAAATACAAGGTATGGATAAGGTTTTAAATCATCAATTGCTATAATATTTTTACCTGCTAGTGGATGATTCCTACATATAAAGACATGTGGCTTAGCCACAAATAATTCTTCAAATTGAAGTTCATTTTTCTTAATTAGTTTTTTTAGAACTTCTTCATTATGCTCTGACAAATATAAAATACCCAGTTCACTTTTTCCATTAGCTACATCGTCTATTATTTCGCCTGTCTGTGTTTCTCTGAGAATAAAACTATATTTATCTGCATCATACTGATTTACCACGTCAACAAAAGCATTTACAGCAAAAGAATAATGTTGACAGGACACTGAAAACTTTGGTGTTCTTTTATCTCCTATGCCAAAATGTTCCTTCATGATATCCGCCTGTTCCAGAAGCATTCTTGCAAACGATAGTAGTTCTTCACCTTCTCTGGTAATAACTACACCCTTGCTGGATCTTAAAAATGCTGTAACACCCATTTCCTTTTCAAGATTATGAATTGCTGCACTAAGGCTTGGCTGCGATATAAACAATTGTTCTGCAGCTTCTGTAATATTTCCGGTTTCTGCAACCGTTACCAAGTATGTTAATTGCTGTAATGTCATATTCGTAAATCTCCGTTAAATATTTCTCCTATTGAATATCAACAACTTCATATCCGGCATTTTCTACTGCCTGTTTGAGCTGTTCATCGCTTACATCCCTTTCCATAGACACCACTGCTGTTTTCTTTTTCAGATTTACCTTAGCAGATACACCACCCAATGAATTTAAGCTACCTTCTACACGGTTTTTGCAGTGTTCGCAAGTCATACCCTCAATTACAACTGTTCTTTGCTTTACAACTTGTTTCAGTTTTTTTCTTTTCACCTTTAAGGAAGAACTGCCACCACAACAACCGCCCTCACCTTTGAAGTGCTTCATACTTGAATATATTCCTATGATAACCAAGATAAGAAGTATACCTATAATAATTCCATCTGTCATTTTATTCCGCTCCTTTCAAATTCTCTATTTTCTTTCCATCCTCAGACAACGCTTGTATCAGAAGCACACATTTTTCTGTTTTGGAAATCATCACAAGTAAAAGAATAAGGAATGAAGCAAGATAAATGGGCATAAGCCTTAAACTAATATGGTTTGCAAGCAAACCAAAAATCGGAGGCATAAATGTAGAGCCAACATATGCGCTTGCCATTTGTATTCCTATTATTCCCTGCGAATTCTCCGCTCCAAAATTATTCGGTGTAGAATGGATAATGCATGGATATACGGGTGCACAACCTAAGCCAATCATTATAAATCCAATAATTGATATTATCTCTACAGGGATGGCAATGCCGATAACTCCAACTAATGCAATACCTGTTCCCATGCGAATCATTCTGTTGTCTCCAAGCTTGTCTGAAAGAAAACCTGATAAAAATCTTCCCACCGTAATACCGATAAAAAACAATGACCCAAAGGCCGCAGCTTTATCCTTTGTCATACCTCTTGTACCCTCCAGATAACTGCTTGCCCAAAGCATTGTTGTAGCTTCGGCTGCACAATAGGAAAGAAAACCAATTAAAAGATATGGAACTCCCTTAATTTTTATGGCACCCTTTATTCCGAGGACAATTGTATCCTTTTCTTCTAAAACAACCGATTCATTAATCTTCCAAAGAGGGAGAGCTAATAAAAGTATTGCTACAATGCCAAACTGTAGATATGAAACCATACGATATCCCTCTGTCCATACAGAATGCGTAAGGGCATAGCTCATAATATAAGGACTTATAATGGTTCCTACACCCCAGAAGCAATGAAGCCAGCTCATATGTCTGGAATTATAATGTAAAGCAACATAATTATTGAGAGCTGCGTCAATTGCTCCTGCCCCCAATCCATAAGGAATTCCCCATAAACACATTTGATAAAACTCTGTTGATGTAGAAAAACCGAATAAGGCAATTGCAGTAAGAAGAACACTAACTACTGTAACAATTCTTGTCTCAAAACGTTTTGTAAGCCTTTCTGACATTAAACCTGAGATTATAGTGCCACCAGAAATTATCATGGAAATAAATCCCATATAAGATAAGGGCACATCAAAATTGGTACGTATTGTTGGCCATGCAGAGCCCAACAGAGAATCCGGCAGACCAAGACTTATGAAAGCAATATATATAACAGCCAATAATAATAAATACATTTTAATTTTTCTCCATAAATATACTTTCCTATTATTGTAGCTTAGCTATTTCAATATATCACACCGGCATCTCTCAGTAAACCAAAAAGTAACCAAAACTAACCTATTCCATGTGGTCTGCTGTATAAACTCACTCCTCAATACACACTTCTTTTTTATAGTTCTTAATACCAAATATAAAATAAAGAATGTGAAACACCCACACAAATCCCAGTACAATTCTTCCCAAAGGAACTTGTTTCATCATTACAAATCCTATTGACATTAGCATTGTGACCATAATCATAATTCGTATTTTCGTTTTCCATGTCATACCTTTCCCTTTCACAAAGCTTTCTAAATTGTTTTTATATAATTTTGTATTAATAAACCAGTTATTGAGCTTTTCTGAGCTTCTGGCAAAACAAAATGCCGCTAACATTAAAAAAGGAAACGTAGGTATAATTGGTAAAATTGCGCCTATTGCACCAAATCCTACACCTATACAGCCCAGAATAATATAAAGTATCTTTTTTATTTTCATTCTTCTTTCTCCAATCGTCTCTTCTCTTGTTAGTCTCAATAATATAATGAATTGCTGACACCATCATCCGCATCAACTCATCCTCCCATGCTCAACGGAGTATATTTTATCGGCTATACGCATGGTGGACTGTCGATGGGACACTAACACCACTGTCTTGTTTTCCATTTCTTCTCTTATAGCTTTAAGGATTACCGCTTCATTCAAGCTGTCAAGATTACTTGTAGGCTCATCCAAAAGAAGCAAGTCAGAATCATGTAGAAATGCTCTTGCAAGTCCCAATCTCTGTCTTTCCCCTCCGGAAAGAGTATCTCCAAGTTCACCAACAGAAGTATCATAGCCCTGCGGCAAACTCATTATAAAGTCATGAACCGATGCCCTTTTACAAGCTATCTCCATTTCCTTGTCTGTTGCATCAAGCTTTGCAATGCGAAGATTATTCCGAATACTGTCATGGAACAAATGTGTATCCTGGGTAACAAAGCTTTCCATATTTCTAAGGTTAGAGGTGTTAATATGATTTATATCCGTTCCTGATAGCTGTACACTCCCATTTTGCGTTTTCCAAAAACGCATAAACAGCCTAAGAAGTGTTGATTTTCCACTTCCGCTTTTACCAACAATGCCAACTACGGAACCTAGCGGAATATCAACAGAAACATTGTCCAGAATGTTTTCTTCATCGTAAGCAAATGTAACATTTTCGGCAGTTGCTCCTGTGAAGCTTATTTCTTTCATTCCCTTTATTTCTTCTACCACCGGAGCTTCGTCCAGTATATCCAGTACACGATTTCCGGCAGCAAAGGTATTTTGTAAGCTGCTTCCGAGATTAGCAAGTGCCACCACCGGTCCAAAAGAACTCATAAGGGCAAGGGTAGGAATTAATACACCAATAAATTCCAATTGTCCTTTCTGATACAAAATGGTTGAAGCGAACAGCATAAGAATATCAAAAAACAATATAACCGAATTAGTAACTGCCTGGTTTCTTCCGGCTGTACGTTTCATTTTCTCTTCATCCTCAGACAATGCTTCTGTCTGCTCATTCATAACTGAAATTCTATCTTCTCCCTGAGCATATTGCAAAATCTCAGAGAGTCCTCTCAGACTATCAAGTACATATCCGGAAAGGCTTCCTGCCTTTGTACGCAGCCTTGCTCCGGAATCTCCGCAAAATCTTGATGTAAGAAGAGGAATTATAACACCTACCGTAATATATGCCAACAATGCAACAAGCCCAAGTATCCCGCTAAAGCCTGCGATAAACAGGCACATTATTATCGAAAATACAAAGGCAATTAAAATTGGAGAAATTGTATGTGCATAAAACACTTCCAGTAGCTCAATGTCAGAAGTAATCACAGAAATTAAATTTCCTTTTTCCTTTCCTTCCAATTTTGCAGGGCAGAGTCTTCTAAGTGCAGTAAACACCTTATCTCGGATAAGTGCTAATAATTTAAATGCGATAAAGTGATTACAGGCCTGCTCAGCGTAGCGAAGTATACCTCGAAAAAGAGCAAACAAGCATACTGAAATAAAAATAAGCTTTAATGTGAATGGTGTATCTATATTCAAAAGCTCTGCCAATGCATATCCACCAAATATTGTTATAAATGCTGCTGCAAGATTCCCCAAAATACCCATAATAATTGCTAATATCATAAATCCGGCAAGTGGCCTTACAAGTACGATAAGACGCTTCATTACATTAAAATTACTTCTATTATTCATTCTGCTGCTTCATCCTTTCTGTAATTTTCCAAGCTTTGCTGTGCTTTCCAAAGCCTTGCATAAACACCATCATTATCTAATAATTCATCGTGGCTTCCTGCTTCCACAATGTTTCCCTGGTTCATAACATATATATTGTCAGCTTTAATTACATTTGCCAAACGATGGGAAATCATAATGACTGTTCTATCAGCTGCCAGTGAAATAATTTCAGCCATAATATCATTTTCACTCCCAATATCAATATTTGAAGTAGCTTCATCAAAAATATATACAAGACTATCATGTAAAATAGCCCTTGCAAGCGCGAGTCTTTGACGCTGTCCCCCTGATAAATTAGAAGCCTTTTCATCAAGCACTGTATCCAGACCCTTTTCAGCCTTTAAAAAATCAAAAAGGTTTACTCTTTTCAAAACTGACCACAATTCTTTGTCCGAGGCCTGCTTACAACCCATTAAAAGATTTTCTCTTACCGTTCCTTTAAACAAATAGCTTTGATGACTGATATAGGTAATATTCTCCATCAGACTCGATTCGTCTATTTCATTAATTTCTATGCCACCTATTGTCACAGAACCTTTGTAATTTTTATTTTTCCCCATAAGAATGGCTGATACTGTTGACTTGCCACAACCGGATTCACCAACAATAGCAGTAAAGCTCCCTACCGGAAATGACATATTAATTCCATGTAAAATCTCACGTTCCTTTTCATAGGAGAAGCTTAGATTGGAACATACTATAGTGCAGTCTTCTACCAGTTTTTTTGATGTCTTCTCTTCCTCCGGTAAATCCAACAGTCTAAATATCTTATCACTTGCTGCCATTCCATTCATAGCGATATGAAAAAATGAACCAAGCATTCTCATAGGTATAAAAAAATCTGCAGAAAGAAGAATAATAAGCAGACAACCCTCAAGTGTAACATTTCCGGCTCTGAACTGAGTAACGGACATAATCACTCCAAGAGCTGCCCCACCATATGCAATCAAGTCCATAATCGTTATGGAATTTAATTGCATAGTCAGAACCTTCATAGTAATCTTCCTGAATTTTTCTGATTCATCATTCATTTCCTTCTGTTTAAATTCGTCTGCCTGATAAATCTTTAGGGTGGTAAGCCCCTGTAAATTTTCAAGAAAGGTATCACCTAAAGCAGTATATTGTGTCCAATATTTTGACAGTAGCTTTTTTGCCCATCTTTGTACACCTATAATTGCTATTGGAATAAGCGGGACACATAGAAGCAGTATTACTGCACATGGTACATTAACAAAGCACAAAACTACAAAAAGTGTAATCGGTGCTAGCATAGCATAAAAAAACTGCGGAAGATATGAACCAAAGTATGTTTCAAGCTGATCAACACCTTCCACCGCTATTTGTACAACCTCCGAGGTATTTGTCTGCTCTCTATATGACACTCCCAGTCTTAGAAGCTTTTTATATATCATTTCCCTTAAAGTCTTCTTAATGGTTTTAGAAGACAGATAGCTCATCTTGCTGGACATAGTGGTACATAAAAATCTTACTAATACCGCTATGAAAGCAATTATCATGGTAAAAATCATATGATTTGTCTTTGACGTTTTATCAAATAATTTTGCAAGAAGGTTGGTTATACTTGCCATCATTGTTATATTGGCAACAAGAGAAATCCATTGACATATCACATTTCCGGCTATATATTTCTTGCTCTCATCTACCATTCCAATCAATCTTTTATTTATCATCATAGCAGCTGCGTCCTTTCATATATCTTCTGCAAATAAATTTCACACCCTTGGATAGTGAAATATAGCTGACAGGGTTAGCTATTACTAACTCATTCTATCATCTAAATTGATAAATGTATATGGAAGTATTTGATAATAATTATCATCTATTATGTAAACTATATTATGTAAAGTAATAGTTTTGTTGTACATCGCTACAAATAAAAGAAGGTAGGTTATCAATTATGATAACCTACCTTCTTTTATTTAATAATCATATACTTTCTCGAACACCTGTAGTGGCCATTCTGAAATTGCGAGAAGCTCTACCTCTCCACTCTTTTTCTTTCTATAGATTGCCAGAGCCTCCATAAGCAACCACTGTACAAAAATACGATTTTTATCCGATGCCCCGATTGTATACGTTGTTGTTTCCCTCCTCATAGTGCTACTTGACTCCTCATGTACATCTGAAATCGAAAACTCACTTTCCAATTCAGCTGCAAGACTATAAGATTTTTCCTGTGATTTACTG
>JBJENB010000105.1:0-1946 GCA_051879975.1 Wujia sp. | reverse complement strand
CATTGGTTTATTTACAAAAAATCTCATAAATGATATATTCCTCATGGATGGTATTCGAGAGAAACCATACCGGAAAATAAAATATGCATTATCATTCAGAACCATTTTCTTTGGCTTAAGCTGCAGACACTTGTCGCGGTAATCTAAGCTATGAGGAGGGTGATAGTATGAGGATTGGATTTATCGGTGCAGGTAAGATGGGCTTTACCATGGGTAAGCATCTTGCTGATTACAGCAGGGCATCAGGAGATGCTTTGGCTCACGGAATAAAGGTAATGGGATATTACAGCAGAAATCCCATGAACGCGAAGGAAGCGGCTGAGTTTACTGATACTAAGTACTATAATGATATGACAGAATTGGTTCGGGAATGTGATATGTTGTTTTTTACAACCTCTGATGGTTCTATTGAAGAGGTGGCAGGTAAAGCTTTTGCTATGCTGGAACCCTTGGAGGAAAAAATATTTGTTCATACCAGTGGGGCTCTTTCCTCACGGATATTTTCTGGTATGGGTAGCACAGTATTTGGCTATTCGATACATCCTTTATATGCAGTCAGTTCAAAAACTGAGTCGTATATTAATTTCAGCGAATGTTACATTACAATTGAAGGACATGAGAGATATATTGATTACATGGAAAAGCTTTTTAGAAGCATGGGTCACAGTGTAAAGCTTATCAGTGCTGATAATAAGGTCAAGTACCATGCTTCAGCGGTTTTTGCAAGCAATCTCGTCATAGGTCTGTATCATATGGCAGGTGGTCTTCTGGAGGAATGTGGCTTTACAGAGTCTGAAGCCTTGGAGGCACTGATGCCATTGTTTAGGAATAATGCGGAAAATCTTTGTAAAAAAGGTTGTGAAGCCGCTTTGACCGGGCCTGTGGCAAGGGGCGATGTCTTGACTGTGGAGAAGCATCTGTCCTCAATTAGTGGTGATGTGAGAGAAGTATACAAGCTCCTGTCTAAGGAGTTGGTTAAGCTTGTACAGGATAAGAGGGAAGTTGATTGCACCAGTTTGAAGAAAATTTTGTTAACTGATTGATTATTGAATTGAGTATATATGAGCTAATTAGATAATTACAGATTTAATTATTAGAGCTTGATAGGAGGAAGAACATGAAGAAGACGGTTTTGACATTTGCAAATGCTAAGGAGAAGGGCGAGAAGCTTACCATGCTTACAGCCTATGATTATTCTACGGCAAAGCTGATTGATGCAGCAGGAATTGATGCCATACTGGTGGGTGATTCATTGGGAAATGTTATGCTTGGGTACGAGGATACCCTTTCTGTTACGGTTGAGGACATGATTCACCATGGTGCTGCTGTTTCAAGAGGAGCAAAGGAGGCACTTGTTGTTATAGACATGCCATTTATGTCATATCAGACCTCGGTGTATGATGCGGTTGTAAATGCAGGAAGACTCATGAAGGAAGGACGAGCAGGTGCAGTTAAGCTTGAGGGTGGAAAAGAGGTTTGCCCACAGGTCAAGGCGATTGTGGCAGCAGGAATCCCTGTGATTGGTCATCTGGGACTTACTCCTCAAAGTATAAATGCATTTGGAGGCTTTAAGGTTCAGGCCAAGACAGAGGCTGCGGCTAAGAAGCTTATTGAGGATGCAATGGCATTGCAGGAGGCAGGTGTATTCGCCATTACCCTTGAGTGTGTTCCTGATAAGCTTGCAACCCTGTTGTCGGAGAAGCTGGATGTTCCTACCATAGGAATCGGAGCAGGGGCAGGCTGTGACGGACAGGTGCTTGTGTATGCTGATGCACTTGGCATGTTCAGTGATTTTACTCCAAAGTTTGTCAAGAGATTTGGAGAGGTGGGACAGGTTATGACGGAAGCATTTAAGAAATATGTGGAGGAGGTTAAGGCAGGGACTTACCCTTCAAAGGAGCATACCTATGGTATAGATGAGGATATACTTGAAAAATTATACTAAA
>JBJENB010000104.1:0-1950 GCA_051879975.1 Wujia sp. | reverse complement strand
TAAAACTACTGCCATATCCAACTCATTCCCCTTCGGAACGGAGCCATTTACAATGATATCCATCTGTATACCATGTTCTATACAACTGCCCTGCTTATCATTGAGCACCGCATTAATAACATCACTTCCTTTATACATAACAATGGACGTATTTACATTCTTTCCCAAGGTATTTATTATAAAAGCCTCTGCCTCCTTGTATTCCTCATTGACAACCAGCCCAAGTATTGTTGTAAGATAATGCTTTAAATCATGCCTCATTATCCTTGTTTTCTCATGTACCTTCTCTATGCTTTTATACATATTTTTTTCGTGCTCCAGCTGTTTACGAAGCAGTTCGCTGTATTCCCTGTATTTATAAGAGTCGTGAAGCTTTATTAACGCAACTACACATAATCCTAACAACAAAACAAAGCATACAACAACAGCTACCGCTATTTGATGTATGCCCGCTTTGCTTCCAAATAGAAACATATATTCAGTTGGCATATTAACTAATGCCACGTACAAACCTCCTCACATAATTGGCATGTGTCTCCTTTATACCGTCTATGTTTTTCCTGCTGATTGGCAAAACCTCCATGCTGTCCAAGGTAACGCCCTTGGAGGTTATATTATATATTTTTCTAACATTTACAAGATACCCCAGATGAATCCTAATAAAACCATAGTTCTTAAGCTTTTCCTCATACTGGGATATCTTGCCTCTTATTTCAGTAACCTCACCGCCTGAATGAATCTGAATATAGTGTCCTTTACTCTCCAGATAATCAACATCTAAAAGTCTAATTTTGACATTTTCTCTGCCGGCACCAAACTCATACAATAATGTTTCTTCGCTTATCTTGGTAATTACAGCAAGTACAGCCTCCTCCAATTCCTCCTGAAGCTTCTCCTTACGGATAAATCTGAAAGGTCTGTAATGTATGGCTTCAAATACAAGTTCATTATGATTTGTTATAAATATTATATTAACAAGTGAAGCTTTCTCTGCAAGACGTCTGGCTACATCTATTCCATCTATACCCGGCATATCAATGTCCAACAGAAGGACATCATAGCTGCTAACCTCCGATATGCGCTTAACCAATTCATTTCCACTTTCAAAGGTATGAATATTATAAGTTACCGTGGAATCGTCAAGTATTTTAACCAGACTCTTTTTCACCAAATCTAGGTCTACACCGCTGTCATCACAAATACCAATCTGCAAATTCATAACAAAATACTATCTAAAGCTTATAAGCTCAGAAACCTCCTTACGTGGTGTTGCTTCCGGAGTAAATTTTGGAATACCCACAGGTATAAGAGCCGCAACACTTCTGCCCTCTTCAAGACCAATAGCCTCTGCAACCTTTGCATCGTCAAATATTCCCTGAATACAGCTTCCAATTCCCTTCTCATACGCTGCAAGGCAGAAGGTCTGTGCAGCTATACCTGCATCAAACATCTCCCAGCCACTTCCCTTAGAGGTGGAAAAGGACCCGTCTCTCTCATATCCACATCTTCCGTTTACCTGAGTAATAACGACAAGAGCCGAGCACTGTGCAAGAGTTTTTGCATTGTACTCAAAATCAAGGACACAGTTATCCTTTATATTATCTATAATCTTTCTATCCTTAACTATAACATATCTAATGGTTTGTGTGTTTTTCCAGCTCGGGGCGTGTCTGCAAATCTCCACAAGCTCATTAAAAGTCTCGTCGCTTATCTCATCATCTGTAAATCTTCTAACACTTCTTCTATTCTTGATGCATTCAATTGCTTCCATTAATCTTCTCCTTCGAAAATAAAAATCTTGAAACTCAAAAAACAATGTGATACTCTATGACTTGTGTAAGTCAGACAAGTGATTGCGGCTGCCATCAGGCAGGTGAGGAAAGTCCGGGCTTCATAGGGCAGGATGCCGGATAACGTCCGGTGGAGGTGACTCCAAGGCCAGTGCAACAG
>JBJENB010000103.1:0-1960 GCA_051879975.1 Wujia sp. | reverse complement strand
TGCCTTCAGACACATCCCCTGTATTGACCAATTCTATCGAGCTATAATCATCGCTGTTACATACAATTATAGGAGGTGTCAATTGATAGCCTGCAGCTTTAATTACTTCCATATCAAATGCAATCAGTAAGGCACCCTTATTAACATTCTGCCCATTCGTTACATAAGCCTCAAAATATTTCCCACCAAGCTCTACAGTGTCGATACCAATATGAAGGAGTATTTCACAGCCTTCATCTGAAATCAATGTAATTGCATGCTTTGTGTCAAAAACCATGTCAACCCTTCCATCGCATGGAGAATAAAGCTTGCCTTCTATTGGTTCTATTGCAGCACCTTCACCTAATGCCTTGGTGGAAAAGGCTTCATCATTTACCTCCTCAAGAGGCAGGACTTTACCCTTCATATGGGAATATAATTTTATTTTTCCGGATATCACCTTCTTATCATCTTTTGTACTCACATAATCTCTATTTTTTTTTGTCTTATTATTGTCTGTTTTATTATTATCTTTTATATCTGTTACATTTACATCAGCCCTGTCGAGGTAATCCTCAAGGTTTGATTTTACAACTGAAACCTGTGGACCATATATTATTTGAACTCCATTTCCCTTATGAATGACTCCTGAGGCCCCGCTTTCCTTAAGCACTCTGTCCTGAACAAAGTCAGAATTGACAACTGTAACTCTAAGTCTTGTAGCGCAACAGTCAATGTCAGAGATATTGTCCTTTCCTCCTAAGCCCTTAAGAATCAACGCACTAATCCTATCCGCTCCTTCATTACCATTTTCATGATTGGATTCCTTTTTATTGTTCATATCATTACGTGTATAAAGCTTTGTTTCTTCATCGTCAGCCTCTCTTCCGGGAGTCTTCAAATTTAGACATTTAATCATAAAATAGAAAACAAAATAATATACAAAGGCATAAATGATACCCACAACGATAATCCAGATCCAGTTAGTCTTGGCATTTCCCTGAAGGACACCGAATAAAACCAAATCGATTAATCCACCGGAAAATGTCATTCCCACACCCACACCGAGAAAATGCATCAGCATGTAGGAAAGACCTGCGAGCACACAATGAACAGCGTACATTATAGGAGCAACAAATAAAAAAGTAAACTCAAGAGGCTCAGTAATACCTGTCAGCATAGATGTCAACGCTGCAGACAAAAGAAGTCCCCCTACAACTTTTTTCTTTTCCGGGCGTGCTACCCTATACATCGCATAGGCTGCTGCCGGAAGACCAAAAATCATAAATGGAAATTTACCCGACATAAATCTGGTTGCCGAAACCGAGAATTGCTCCGTAGCTTTAGAAGCAAGCTCTGCAAAGAAAATATTTTGTGCTCCCTGAACTGTAACACCATCAATTAGCATTGCACCGCCAAGCTCCGTCTGCCAAAAAGGCATATAAAATACATGGTGCAGACCAAAGGGAATAAGAGCTCTTTCAATAATACCGTAAATCCATGTTCCGGCATAACCCGAATTAAGAACCAGCTGCCCAAGCGCAGCGATACCGCCTTGAACAACGGGCCATATATAGAACATTATTACGCCCACCACCAGATAGACGATACTTACAATTATTGGCACAAACCTTGTGCCACCAAAGAAGGATAGTATCTGTGGCAATTTTATTTTATAGAATCTATTGTGCAATGCTGCAACACCAAGTCCCACAATGATACCTCCAAATACTCCCATCTGTAGTGTGGTAATTCCCAGAGTAGTCGTAGTGGAATTTGCTGCCATGGCATCGACTCCGCCACTTGCATAAATTAAGGTACTGATAGCAGTATTCATGATCAGATATCCTATTGCACCCGATAATGCCGCAACTTCCTTTTCCTTCTTCGCCATACCGATGGCAACACCCATGGCAAACAGTAAGGCAAGGTTGTCAAATACCACACCTCCTGTCTTGCTCATGATATCAAGAAGTGTATA
>JBJENB010000102.1:0-7442 GCA_051879975.1 Wujia sp. | reverse complement strand
CCAAAGGTATTCCTTATGGACGAGCCTCTTTCAAACCTTGATGCAAAGCTTAGAGTTCAGATGCGTGTCGAGATTTCAAAGCTTCATCAGAGACTTCAGACTACAATTATCTACGTTACTCATGACCAGACAGAGGCTATGACTCTTGGTACAAGAATCGTTGTTATGAAGGATGGTATCATCCAGCAGGTAGATACTCCACAGAACCTCTACGACAAGCCATGTAACTTATTCGTTGCAGGATTCATGGGAATGCCTCCAATGAACTTCATTGATTGTAAGGTTGTTAAGTCTGGAGCTGACGTATTGCTTATGTTCGGTTCACATTCTATTAAGGTTCCGGATGCTAAGGCTGCTAAGCTTATTGCAGGTGACTTCATCGATAAGGAAGTTGTACTTGGTATTCGTCCTGAGGATATTCATGATGAGCAGCTCTTCATTGAGTCTTCTCCGGAGAGTGTAATCGATGCAAGAATTAACATCTACGAGATGTTAGGTGCTCAGGTTTACTTGTACTTCACTATCGACCAGTTCGATATTACAGCATCAGTAAATCCTAGAACAACTGCCAGACCTGGTGATTCAGTTAAGTTTGCTTTCGATCTCAGCAAGGTACATATCTTTGATAAGGAAACTGAGGAAGTTGTTGCAAACTAATCTTACATAAGTTTGATTTTTTTGTGAAATATCAGAGGAAATGCATAAAATTGTGCATTTCCTCTTTTTTTTTTGCCTTTTTTCGGGTACAATGGACTATGTATAGTTATGCGCTCAGAAAATATCTGATATTTTGTGGGTGTTCATACAAAATAATAAGGGGTGATGAAATGATTTCTAATCAGATACTGCAGGATACTATTGAAGGTATTAAAGCGATAACACGTACAGAATTGTGCGTTATGGATACAGAGGGAAAAAGTCTTGCATCCACTATCCGTAATATGGACGAATTTGAGGATGCTGTTGTGACCTTTGCTGATTCCCCGGCAGAGAGTCAGGTAATGCTGGGTTTCCAATTTTTTAAGGTTTACGATGAGAGTGAATTGGAGTATGTTATTCTTGCGAAGGGTGAGTCTGATGATACATACACAATCGGTAAGGTCGCGGCCTTCCAGATTCAGAGCTTGCTTGTGGCGTATAAAGAAAGATTTGACAAGGATAATTTTATTAAAAATCTCCTGTTGGATAACCTTTTACTTGTTGATATATATAACAGAGCGAAGAAGCTCCACGTTGAGACTGATGCAAGAAGAATAGTATTTATTATTGAGACCAAGACGGAGAAGGATAATAATGCTCTAGAGACTGTCAGAACATTGTTTTCAAGCAAAACCAAGGATTTTATCACTGCTGTAGATGAGAAGAACATCATACTTGTTAAGGAGGTCAAGCCTAATGAGACTTATGATGATATGACCAAGACAGCAAAGGTTATAGTGGACATGCTTAATACTGAGGCAATGTCATCCGTAAACGTTGCGTTTGGTACGATTGTAAATGAGATTAAGGAGGTTTCCCGTTCATATAAGGAGGCGAAGCTAGCCCTTGATGTAGGCAAGATTTTTTACAGCGACCGGAGGATAATCGCCTATAGTAATCTTGGAATAGGGAGACTTATTTATCAGCTTCCGATTCCTCTTTGTAAGATGTTCATCAAAGAGATATTCGATGGCAAGTCTCCTGATGAATTTGATGATGAAACATTAACCACAATCAATAAATTTTTCGAGAACAGCCTCAATGTTTCGGAGACATCAAGACAGCTATATATTCACAGAAATACGCTTGTGTACAGATTGGACAAGCTGGAGAAAAGCACAGGCCTTGACTTAAGAGTATTCGAGGATGCTATTACATTTAAGATTGCTCTCATGGTTGTTAAATATATGAAATACATGGAGTCATTGGACTACTAGATTTAGGAGAAATATTTATTATGATAGAGTTGCAAAATGTTAAGCTAAAATATCCTGCCAGCAAGACCTATGCCTTGAATGATATTAATTTCAAGATAGAGGATGGAGAGTTTGTATTCATCGTAGGTTCAAGTGGTTCGGGAAAAACTTCACTTATCAAGCTTTTGCTGAAGGAGATGGATCCAACCGCCGGAAGCATTGTGGTAGCAGATACCAATTTGAATAAACTTAGAAGAAAACGTGTTCCAAAGTTTAGAAGAAGAATCGGAGTTGTATTTCAAAATTTCCGACTTCTCAAGGACAGAACGGTATATGAAAATGTGGCGTTTGCACAGAGAGTTATCGAGACACCTACCAGATATATCAGAAGACAGGTTCCGGCTATGCTTACATTGGTTGGTCTTGCAGATAAATATAAATCGTATCCAAAACAGTTGTCAGGTGGAGAACAACAGAGAGTTGCCCTGGCAAGAGCATTGGTAAACAAGCCTGAGTTGCTTCTTGCGGATGAGCCAACAGGTAATCTTGACCCTAAGAATTCATGGGAAATCATGAAGCTCCTTGAGGAGGTTAATAAAAAAGGTACTACCGTAGTGGTTGTTACCCATAACAAAGAAATCGTTAATATGATGCAGAAACGAGTTATTACCCTTAAGAAGGGTCAAATTATTAGTGATGAGAAAAAGGGTGGATATATAGATGAAGATTAGTTCGTTTTTTTACAGTATCAGACAGGGTATCAAGAACATAAGGCGTAATCTGTTATTCTCACTTGCATCGGTAGGAACAATTGTCTCATGTTTATTCCTGTTTGGTATATTCTATTGTATAATTATCAATTTCCGTACAGCCATGAAGGAGGTAGAGAATACTGTTACAATTTCAGTATTCTTTGATGAAGGTATTAGTGATGATAACATTACTCTTATCGGAGAGCAGATTCGATATCGTGAAGAGGTTGCTACCATGCAGTATATCTCTCCTGAACAGGCGTGGGAACAGTTTGCCAAGGAAAATTATGATGATCCGGAGCAGGCTATGGAAGCCTTTGCCGGTGACAATCCCCTTAAGTATTCCGCATCCTATAAGATAAGTCTTAAGGATTTGAGTAATCAGGCAGATTTTGTTACGTATCTGAAGGGCCTTACCGGAGTCAGAAAGGTAGTCAGCTCCGAGGTTACAGCTGATGGAGTTGCAGCATTGGAAAATATTGTTGGATATGCTTCAATTGGAATCATTGCAATACTGATTCTTGTATCAATATTCCTGATCAGCAATACAATTACAATCGGTATTACAGTTCGTAAAGAGGAGATAGCTATAATGAAGCTTATTGGAGCTACGAACTTCTTTGTAAGAGCACCTTTTATTGTTGAGGGCATTACCATTGGTTTGGTTGGCTCAGTTGTACCTATGGGATTGGTATATCTGTTATATGATAATGTTATGCGTTATGTAATCGGAAGATTTCCGATATTCCAGAACTTGTTTGAATTTGTTCCGGTTGCGGATATATTTACGGTACTATTCCCGGTTTCGATAGGTATCGGAATTGGGTTAGGTTTAATCGGAAGTATTCTCACTACCAGAAAACATCTTAAGGTCTAGGGGGCTGAAACAATGCGTAAGCTTATGAAGTCTACAATTGCATTTGCACTTATAGGCTGTATGTGTTTGAATGTTCATGCAACGTCTGTGACGGATTTGGAGCAGGAAAAGACTGAGGCGGAAGAAAAGAAAAAAGAGGTTGAGACAGCTATTGCAAACCTTCAGAATGCACAAGAGGATACAATGGCATCAATCGTAGAGTTGGACGAGCTGGTTGAGGAATACAATACGGAAATAGCAGCCATACAGTTAAGGCAGGAAAGTCTTGCTGCTGATATTGAAAATAAAAAAAATGAGCTTGAACAGGCAAAGCTTGAACAGACTGCTAAATATGAGGATATGAAGCTTCATATTCAATGTATGTATGAGAGTGGTTCAAAAAATTATCTGGGTTCGCTAATAACCTCCGGTGATTTGTCAGATGTGGTAAACCAGACGGAATATATCAGTGCTATTTATAAATATGATGACAATATGCTTCAGGAGTATCTATTGCTGGAGTGGAGCATCAGCCAAGAGGAAATTGAATTGGAGTCAGCCTATAGTGAGGCTGAAGAATTGGAAGCACAGCTTCAGGAGGACTTGGCAGCAACACAGGAGTTGTTGGATGCAAAGGCTGCGCAACTTGAAGTATATGCGGATTCCATGACGAATTATCAGAACATGATGGCAGCTTATCAGGCAGATATAGACGCCACGGATAAAAAAATTGCAGATGCCCTGACAGCATCTGATTACACGAATACGGATAATACAATACCTGCTACTGCACCATCAGGTAGCAACTCGTCAGATGCTGACTCATCAGATGAAGGTACAAGTCCAAATGGTGATTCGACTACTACGTCTTCAAAGCTGCTTTGGCCGGTTTCAACAGGTGGAACGATTACCTCAACATTTGGACCGAGATGGGGAACCATACATAATGGACTGGATATAGCGTGCCCGGTGGGAACAGACATATATGCCTGTGAGTCAGGAAAGGTATTGTTGTCACAGTATAGCGCCTCAGCAGGCTATTGGATAATAATTGATCATGGCAATGGCATGTCTACGGTGTACATGCATAATTCACAGTTGCTTGTCAAAGCGGGAGATATAGTTACAAGAGGACAGGTAATCGCCAAGTCCGGCAATACGGGCAATTCAACAGGACCGCATTGTCACCTTGGTGTACAGATAAACGGAACGTATGTGGATCCATATCCATATCTTCGATAATAAGGAGTGAGTTTATGAATAAGAAAAAAATAATTTCATTGATTATGCTCTGCTCATTGGCTGCTGTGACCTGTAGCCCTATTTCGGCTTCCACAATAAGTGAGCTTGAGGAACAGAAACAGGAGGCTGAGAATAAAAAAGAGGAAGCGCAGGAAATAGTTGACCAGCTCGAAAGTGAACAGAAGGACATTCAGGATGCCATTGATATACTGGATAAGCAGGTTATCGAGTATACAAGACAGATGGAGGATTTGAATGTTCAGAAGGCGGAGATTGAGGCAAAGATAGATACTGTTGAGGCTGAGCTGGAGGTGGCAAAGGCTGCTGAACAGGAGCAGTATGAGGCTATGAAGAAGAGAATTCAGTACTCATATGAAAATGGAAATATTCAGTATGTGGATACCTTGTTCTCAACAACCGATATTTCGGATATAATGAATAAGTCAGAGTATGTTGAGCAAATATATGCTTATGATTCAGAAATGCTGGATGAGCTTATTGCAATCAGAACAGAAATAGCTAACAATCAGCTTGTTCTGGAATCTAGTCTTGCTGCACTTGAGGAGGTCGAGGCAGATATCGAGGATAATCAGGCAGCTATCCTTGTTCTTATTGATGCAAAGACTATACAGGTTCAGAATTATCAGGCATCTATTGATAAATATCAGGATGAGGTGGACATGTGGGAAGGTAAAATGGAAGCTACTGAGGAAGCTCTTGTGGCTGCCCGTGAGGCCGAGGCAAAGCGTATTGCAGAGCTTGCTGCACAGAATGGTGGTATGTCCCCTAACCCGGGTGCCAGTGGACCTATCAATTCCAATGGAACTTCATCACCTATATATGGTAATAACCAGTATCTTCATGTGGATGTAGATACAAGTAAACTGAATGGCTCTTTGTTGTGGCCGGTATCTACAGTGGGATATGTTTCTTCCTTCTGGGGTATGAGATTTGGCGTTATGCACAGAGGTATTGATATTGTTTGTCCTACCGGTACAGCAATATATGCTGCTGAATCGGGGACGGTTATCGCTTCATTCTTAAGCTCATCGGCAGGTGAATATATTATTATAGATCATGGCAATGGAATATCTACAGAGTACATGCACAATTCAGTACGTCTTGTGCAACAGGGAGATTATGTGGTCAGAGGGCAGATTATTTCTTATTCAGGAAATACAGGAGCCTCAAATTCTCCGCATTTACATTTTGGAGTAAGAGTCAACGGAACAAGGGTTGACCCATATCCTTATTTATACTAGTTAGGAGTTGATATTTTGGTTAAGAAGAGAATAATAGTAACAGCCATAGTGGCAGCTTTGACAGCAGGTTTATGTGGCTGTTCACTGTTTAATACTAAGGATTCGGAAAACAGTTCAGATAAGATTAATATTGAGACAGAGTCTACAAGCGAGGATGCTTCGGTAAATCAGGGAGCCCTATTGGAGGATGAGAATGTCACTAGCAAGATAGATGAAATCAATGCTTACATTGACAATTATTTCTATTTTGATATTGACAGAGAAGATCAGGAGGAGGCTTTATATGATGGTATAATGGCGGGTTTGGATGATCCTTATTCTGTGTATTATACGAAAGAGGAGTATGACGCCCTTAAGGAGGACACCTCCGGTGAATATGTGGGAATAGGCGCAGTTGTTACTCAGGATGCTGATATGCTGGTTTCTATCGTCCGTCCGATTCCGGGTAGTCCGGCTGAGGAAGCAGGACTTCTTGCCGGAGATATAATCGTTGAGGTAGATGGCGTTGATATTGTGGATCAGGATCTCACCCAGGTTGTTGAAATGATACGAGGAGAGGAAAATACCTCAGCTCATATAACTATATATAGAGAAGGCGAGACAGATTATCTTGAGTTTGATATAACAAGAAGGGTAGTTGAAAATGTTACTGTTGATTCGTCTATGCTGGATAATAATATAGGATATATCCAGGTTACTCAGTTTTGTGACAATACATCTGATGAGTTCAAGGAAGCGATAGAGGATTTATTGTCTCAGGGTGCCATTGGACTTATTATAGATATGAGAGACAACCCGGGTGGAGTATTGGATGGAGTTGTTGATATGTGTGACTACATTTTGGATGATGGAGTTATTGTTACAACAAAGGATAAATACGGCAGAATACTTCAGGAATTCGAAGCCGGCGATGAACATAGTCTGGATATTCCAATGGTTGTGCTCACAAATGGTAACAGCGCCAGTGCAGCAGAGATATTCTCAGGTGCAATGCAGGATACCGGTAAGGCAAAGCTTGTGGGAACCACAACATTTGGAAAGGGTATCGTTCAGTCTGTAATACCGCTCAGTGACGGAACCGCAATCAAGATAACTGTTGCCAAGTATTTTACACCGAACGGAAACGATATTCATGAAATAGGAATTGTGCCTGATTACGAGGTTCAGCTTCCTGACGGAAGACTTAACGCAGTTAATCTTGAGTATGAGGATGACCTTCAGCTTCAGAAGGGTGAGGAGTTAATCCTTGAGATGGCTGGCAGCAGATAAGAAAACAAATTTCTGGTGATAATAGGTAATTGTAATTAGAATATTGTAATTAGAATAATGTATGAAAAGCCTGAGGCTATGTAGCTATGTGATTGTTGCTTTAATATATGTATATTGTATGTGAATTATTAGATAATAGGAAAATATAGTATATTATATGAAGCAT
>JBJENB010000101.1:0-7492 GCA_051879975.1 Wujia sp. | reverse complement strand
TGGAAGGTCATCTACTTTAGAATAGATATCTCCTCCCCTGAAGAAGTAATCTCTCACTTCCTTCTTAAGGAAATCCATGTTGGTTCTGTAATATGATTCCACAGACGAAATATTTCTCCAATATGAATTCATCTGATATGCATATATCTTCTTAACATTCTTGTATCGAACAAGAATATCGTTAACAAAATCATTTCTTCCCTCAGCAGCACATGCCTCAAGAAGTTCTATCAGCTGTCTACGTCTTACAACATATACACCAATTGAGGCTGTGTTGGTCTCAGCAACAAGTGGTTTCTCCTCGAAGCTGACAATTCTATTGTCAGCTGCAAGCTTAACAACACCAAATCTGTTGATGTCATCTTCACCCGGCTCTATGTCTTTACATACAACAGTGATATCAGCGCCTGTCGCAATATGTTCCTCTAATACCTTATTGTAATCAAGCTTATATATACCATCTCCGGAAGCTATTACCACATACGGCTCATGTGCTGACTTTAGGAAATTGATATTCTGATAAAGTGCATCTGCAGTACCCTTGTACCAGTAGCTGTTTGTTGATGTTATAGTAGGAGTAAAGAGGTAAAGTCCACCCTGCTTTCTACCAAAATCCCACCACTTTGATGAGTTAAGATGCTCATTCAGTGAACGAGAATTATATTGTGTAAAAACCGCAACCTTCTGAATATGTGAATTTGTCATATTAGAAAGTGTAAAGTCAATAGCTCTGTAGCTACCTACGATTGGCATAGCTGCGATAGCTCTCTTCGCTGATAAATCACCCATTCTGCTGTTGTTACCACCAGCTAATATAATACCTATAGCTCTCATTCTATTCACCTACCTTTATAATACTTGAACCACTCTTAAGCAATCCGTCCGGATATTCCTCAGCTGTTGTCTCTCCAAAGATAGCAACATTCTTTCCAACCTTAACCCCATCAGGAATCACTGAGTTTTCTCCAATTGTTACAAGTCCAAATGAATAGATATGAGGGGCGAGCTCGTTTGGAGCTTCCTCTCCAACGCCAAGGCAGACATTCTTACCTACAACAACTCCCTCAGCAATGATAGCCTTATCAATTACGGCGCCGTCCCCGATAACTGCACCATTCATAATAATTGAGTTTTTAACTACAGCACCCTTACCGATTGTAACACCGGAACCAATTACAGAATGCTCCACATCACCAAGCACCTCTGTACCTTCACCTATTATGCTCTTCGTTACAGAGCTTTCCGGTGCAACATACTGTGGTGGGAGAACATCGCTCTTTGTATATATTCTCCAGAATTCTTCATATAGATTAAACTCAGGAATGATATCAACCAATTCCATGTTTGCCTCCCAATAAGAACCGAGAGTACCAACATCCTTCCAGTAGCCCTTATAATCATAAGCACAAATCTTTTTGCCCTGCTCATGACAATATGGAATTATGTGTTTACCAAAATCGCATGAAGGAACATCCTTCATAACGGTTAACGCCTCTTTCAGTACCTTCCAGCTAAATATATAAATTCCCATAGAAGCCTTATTGCTTCTTGGCTTTTCCGGCTTTTCTTCAAACTCCTGAATACAGCCTGTCTCATCAGTAATTACAACGCCGAAACGACTGGCCTCCTCCATCGGAACCTGATAAGTGGCAAGTGTTACATCCGCCTTGCTTGTCTTATGATAATCAAGCATTACCTCATAATCCATCTTGTAAATATGATCTCCCGACAGAATCAAAACATAGTCCGGATTATAGTAATCTATGTACTCCATATTCTGATATATTGCATTTGCTGTACCTGTATACCACTGGCTATTTGTACTTTTCTCGTATGGCGGAAGTACCGTTACACCACCTATACTTCTGTCCAAATCCCAAGGAATACCAATACCGATATGCTGATTAAGTCTGAGCGGTCTGTACTGGGTCAAAACACCCACAGTATCTACGCCGGAATTTATACAGTTGCTCAGCGGGAAATCAATAATCTTGTACTTACCTCCGAAAGCAACAGCAGGTTTAGCAAGCTTAGATGTGAGAACGCCTAATCGGCTTCCCTGTCCGCCCGCCAAAAGCATAGCTATCATTTCCTTTTTAATCATAATGTCACCCCTTTTAGCAATAATATGTGATTATTATAACACCAATAACAAAAAATTGAAATACTTTTATGCATTTTTTATAAAAAATCATTTAAACTTTGAATTTAAATGGTAAAAAATACTAATTTAATGCATAATAACGTTTTTTTTTGTATATTTTATACTAATTTTGCCGAAGCAACCTTCATTGCTTTCAGAAAAGGAATAAAATCCACAGACAGACATGCCGCAACTTTTATGTTATCCTTCTCCTTAAGCACCTTTCCCAATCTTGAAACCGCACCGGCCATTTTTGATTTATCTACCAGCATTTCGTCCTTATTAATTAGTTCTTCACAGTTATTAAAAACCTCAATTTCCCAATTAATTCCTGTTATAACAAGATTAAACAACTCATCCGTATCATCCTTCTCAGTCCCCCTTAACTCTTCTACCAGAGTTTCCGTACCAAGGATAATATTGTCGCTATAATCTCCCAGTGCTTTCAATGTATCCTTTTGCAGTGTAAGCTTATCCGCCATAGTACCTCCTACATACTCTTATAGTTTTTATCATTACGCTCATCATCCCTGGCATGAAAAATACCACTAAGTGTCAGCCCGATTCCTATGCAAATCATTAAAAGAATCACTATAATTTCAAGGGCTGACATGTGAATGATATAAAAATTCATACTCATTATTACACTTACAATAAATCCAATAAAATCTATTCCCAGAAATATGCCTGTAATAAAATTGGGATAAACCACGAAGGCTACCACTAATATGCACATCACTATCAATAATAGTGCTGTAACATTAGTACCATTATATCTATAAAAAAAAGTAAAACTTGATACCCTAACCTTAAGTAGAAAAAGAATGACCCCTACTATCGAAAGTATAATTCCAAATAAAAAGTTCAATAAACTCTTCATGTTATCTCCTGTCCATCCCGAAACCTTATGCTTCCGTTTTCTCCTTGTTTGTTCCTATAACCTCGCTGAGAGAGGTTGCGAGACCCGCTATACCTGCTATATCAGAAGGAATAATCAATTTCGTTGCCTTACCGTCTGCCGCCTTAGCAAATGCTTCAAGACTCTTTAGCGTAAGAACTGCATTTTCCGGAGCCGCCTCGTTTAAGAATTTGATACCATCCGCATTTGCCTTCTGAACTGTGAGAATAGCCTCAGCTTCACCCTCTGCCCTTCTGATTGTGGCTTCCTTTGCTGCCTCTGCACGAAGAATAGCCGACTGTTTTTCTGCCTCTGCCGCAAGAATAAGGGACTCCTTCTGACCCTCCGCACGAAGTATGGCCGATTTTTTCTCACCCTCCGCAATAAGAATCTGCTCTCTTCTCTCACGTTCTGCCTTCATCTGTTTCTCCATGGCATCCTGAATTGCAGCCGGAGGAATAATATTCTTAAGCTCAACTCTGTTAACCTTAATTCCCCAAGGGTCTGTTGCAACATCAAGGGTTGCTCTCATCTTTGTATTAATTGTCTCTCTTGATGTAAGAGTCTGGTCTAACTCAAGATCACCGATAATATTACGAAGTGTAGTTGCTGTGAGATTTTCTATAGCCATTATAGGATTTTCAACACCATAGGCAAAAAGCTTCGGATCTGTAATCTGAAAGAACACGACGGTATCAATTCTCATGGTAACATTATCCTTAGTAATCACCGGCTGTGGTGCAAAGTCTACAACCTGTTCCTTCAAGGAAATTCTCTCTGCTACCTTATCAAACAATGGAGCCTTAATGTGAAATCCAACCGACCATGTAGCTTTGTAGGTTCCCAATCTCTCGATTACATAGGCGTGTGCCTGAGGAACGATTTTAATACAGCTTATGGCAACTATCACAATCAAAAATATCAAAAACACACCAAACACCTGTCCACCTGAAACACCACTTAAAAACATATCACTTTACCCCCTAATGATTTTTCTCTACAATAAGCTTATTTCCCTCTATAGCTTTGATAACAACTTTGGAATCCTTCGATATAGTTTCCCCGCTATTCGTTTTAGCAGACCATTCCATGCCGTTTATCTCAACTGTTCCTAATTTGCCTGAGTCTCCAATGTCTGTGATTGCCGTTGCTGTCATTCCAACATATCTGTCCACATTCGTAAGCTCACTATTCTTAGCGAGTGCTTTCACTGCAATTGGCCTTGTAAAAATCAACAATGCAACTGAAACCAAAGCAAATACAAATATTTGGGCAATCCAAGAACCACCACAGTAAGCAACGATAGCTGTTACCAACGCACCTCCGGCAAACCACACAGTAGATAAACCCAGAGTAATAATTTCAACGATAATCATAATCGCCGCAACTACAAGCCAAATTATGGTATCCATCATGCCATCTCCTTTCAATTATTTTTCACAAAAGATCTGGTATGATTATATCATAGATACTATTATATTTCTACTGTTTGTTAAGTAAGGTTTGTGTAAAACATGGATGTTCACCTGACTCATTAATAGCAGAAACCCCATGATTATTTTTTACTATAATCATGGGGTTATGCAAAGTTAATTATATTATTAATTTGTCTTGTAATAGTTAATCAGACAGCCTGCCAGGATAATATCCCTCTCATCATCCGTAAGAGCTCCCAGAGTAAGCGAAAGCTCCCTCATACCCTTGTTAACGACATAAGCCTTGATGATATCTGTCTTGTTCTTAATAGCATCCACAATATTAGGTATAAATATATAGTCATCCACATCAAAAACATAATTCTCATCCATCACAAATGGAAGCATTCCCCAGTTAATGAGATTAGATCTGTATCTCTTGGTAGCATACTCCTTGGCAATATTGGCAAATCCACCGAGAACCTTCTGGCAGGATGCAGCCTGCTCTCTTGCAGAGCCGTCACCCGGCTTAACGGCAAATATCGTACTTCCATATCCAAGGGTTTTGCCATCAACCTCCGGGAAATCGGCCTTAATCGTATCAAGAATAGACTTCATTTCTGAATCGACTTCACAGAGACACTTTCCGGCTTCTCTTTCTCTCTCAACAGCCTGAATGGCCTTTGCACGTCCTACATATTCCGGATCCTTTCTTGAAAGTGTGAACTCTGCCAAACCAAGCGGGTTTGATCTGAAGGACGAGGTTTCGCCCGAAGGAATCAGCTCATCCGTTGTTGTTACAGGGTCATTGATTACCGATGCGACCTTAACCAGAAGGTTGTCGGTAAGAGCTATCATCTCAGGCCAATCCTTGATGTTAGGACCGAATTTAATCTCTGTTTCAGGTTCAGCCTTACCAACACCATTGTATACTCTGTTATCATAAATCGTTCTGTCAAAGAAATATTTCTGTCCCTTATACTGAACATCCAAATCCGTTGCCGAAGTAAGATATCCCTTATTGGCGGCTGTTGCAGCAATTGAACGTGCATCCATAAGTGCCACTGATGAAATCTGTCCGTTCTGAATCTTAGAGCCTTCTCTGTTAGGGAAGTTTCTTGTCGAATGTCTTATACTAAATGCATTGTTAGCCGGTGTATCTCCCGCTCCAAAGCAAGGACCACAAAAGGCAGTCTTAACAATGGCTCCTGTTCCAATCAAATCTGCCAGAACTCCGTTCTTAGCAAGCTCCATATAGATTGGTGTAGATGCAGGGTATACAGAAAGTGTAAACTCATCTGCACCGATATATTTACCGCGAATAAGGTCTGCTGCCTGACAGATATTCTCAAATCCACCACCTGCACAGCCTGCAATGATTCCCTGTTCCACATAAAGCTTTCCGTCTCTAACCTTATCCTTAAGTGTAAAGTCGACCTTGCCGTCAAGGGAGACAAGTGCTTTTTTCTCAACATCTTCAAGAATGTCCATAAGATTTGCATTTAAATCATCTATAGTGTAAACATTGCTCGGATGGAACGGCATTGCTATCATAGGCTTAATCTTAGATAAATCCACATATACAACTCCATCATAATATGCTACCGCACCAGGATTCATCTCCTTATAGCACTCAGGTCTGTAATGTACTTCATACCATTCCTGTATCTTCTCATCAGTCTTCCAGATTGATGACAGACAGGTAGTCTCTGTAGTCATTACATCAATACCAATTCTAAAGTCAGCAGAAAGCTTGTCAACACCAGGTCCCACAAATTCCATGACCTTATTCTTTACATAACCACAATTAAAGGTAGCACCAATAATTGCAAGTGCAACGTCCTGAGGACCCACACCCTTAGCAACCTCTCCATCAAGGTAAATTGCAATCACACCCGGTTTAGCAACATCATAGGTTCTCTTTAAGAGCTGCTTAGCAAGCTCTCCACCACCTTCTCCGATTGCCATTGTACCAAGTGCACCATAACGAGTATGGCTGTCTGAGCCGAGAATCATTGCGCCACACTCAGCCAACATTTCTCTTGCGTACTGATGGATTACTGCCTGATGAGGAGGAACATATACTCCGCCAAACTTCTTCGCACATGAAAGTCCAAACATATGGTCATCTTCATTTATAGTACCACCTACTGCACACAAAGAATTATGGCAGTTAGTAAGTACATATGGTATAGGAAACTCCTTGAGTCCTGAAGCTCTTGCTGTCTGTATAATTCCCACAAAGGTAATGTCATGAGATGTCATCTTGTCAAACTTGATTTTTAGCTGTTCCATGTTGCCGGATGTATTATGAGCTTCAAGAATTCCATATGCCATGGTATTCTTCGCCGCTTCTTCCTTGCCGATAGTAATTCCCTTGCCGGCTAAAACCGCTGTTGCCTCCGAATTGTCTGCAACTAATTCCTTTCCATCTAACAGATAGGCGCCTGTGTCATAAAGTTTAATCATAAGTTTTACCTCCACTGTTGTTTATTTATAGGTTAGGATGTAGCTCTTAGCTTCACCCATACCTGCTAAGCCTATACTATAAAGCTTATCCTGGCCCTCGTGTCCAAGAATATCAGTTCTTGTTGACAGATAGTCAACATCTGTAGCCTCTACACCATTTACAGTATAATTATCACCCACATGTTGGCAATAGGTTTCAACTCCTATAACTGAGCCATTGTAAGCCACAAGCGAAAATGCCTCACCCTGACTTCCATCATAACCGCTAGGAGCACATATCATATAGCTATCCCTGCAAAAGGATTTCAGCTTCACATAGCCAACGTATTCGCAGATGCTTTCTGTATAACGATACATAAAGCATTCCGTAAAATCACCGGTCAGTCTTGCGTTATTAAACAAGAACATTTCCGGTATGCCATCCTTATCTACATCATACAATGCCAGGCTGTTTGGACGAATATCATCATAAACATTATCCAGAATATACTGTCCCTGATCCGTTTCGGACAATGCCGTTTTAAGGGCATCCTCCCACATATCAAAAAATGCAATATAACCCTTCAT
>JBJENB010000100.1:0-7526 GCA_051879975.1 Wujia sp. | reverse complement strand
CATTCGCATTATGCCGTCTCATGCAAGCATGGCCGTCGCAATGCTCATTTTATCACAATAAAAGGAATAGTCTATAGTAATATTGAAGTATTTAGGTAAATTTATTTGTTTTTTTCGGGTAGTGTGTATTTTTTTTACATGTTAAAATAGCCTCAAAATAATAAACTGAGCAAGTGGAGGTTAATATGGAGTTTATACAGGATAATTATGCTCTTGTAGTTAAGCATCAGGGCGAGACATTACGTATTGAACCATGGGGCAAGAATGCTCTTCGTGTTCGTGCAACAATGTTTCCGACATTTTCAGGAAAAGATTGGGCTCTTACTGAGGAGGTTGATAAGAACCTTGGTGAAGTAAAAATTTATGAAGAGAAGTGTTATATGGGTGATGCCAACTTTGCTGTTAAGAAGGTGGCAACTGTTACCAATGGACATATTAGTGTACACGTAAATCATGCAGGTGTTTTGTCTTTCTTCAAGGATGGCAACCTTATACTTAGAGAATATTTCCGTTCTTATGGCGGTACAATTTCTAAGGAAAGTCGCTGTACAAAGGTTATAAATCGTGAGTGGAAGGGTATAATCGGAGGCTGTGATTATTCCCTCAATCTTAAGTTTGAAAGCAACGAGGGCGAGAAGATATTTGGTATGGGACAGTATCAGCAGCCTTATATGGATTTGAAGGGAAGTATTCTTGAGCTTGCCCAGAGAAACTCACAGATATCAGTTCCTTTCTATACTTCAAGCTTAGGCTATGGACTTCTCTGGAACAATCCGGCAGTTGGACAGGTTACATTTGGACGCAATTATACTGAGTGGATTGCAAGGTCAACCAAGGAAATGGATTATTGGATTACTGCAGATGATACGCCAAAGCAGATCCTTTCAAATTATGTAGATGCAACAGGACATTCGTCAGAATTCCCGGAAGACCTCATGGGATTATGGCAGTGTAAGCTTCGTTATCGTACTCCGGAGGAGGTACTTGAGGTAGCACATAAGTATGCGGATATGGGAATAAAGCTTGACCAGATAGTAATAGATTTCTTCCATTGGCCTGTTCAGGGTGATTGGAAATTTGATGATGTTTATTGGCCGGATCCAAAGGCTATGATAGATGAGCTTCACGAAATGGGAATTAAGGTTATCGTATCTGTATGGCCTTCAGTTGACAGACGTTCGGAGAATTTCTATCCAATGATGGAGAAGGGACTTCTTATCAAGACTGAGAGAGGTGCAGCTCAGACCTATGATTTCCAGGGAGATTGTGTTGAGATAGATGCATTTAATCCTGAGACAAGAAAGTATGTATGGGATGTATGTAAGAAGAATTATTATGACCTTGGCGTAGATGCTTTCTGGCTTGACAATTCTGAGCCGGATTACGGCGTATATGATTTTGACCATTATCGTTATTATGATGCACCTGCACTTCAGGTAAGCAATATGTATCCACAAATGTACAGCCGTGCGTATTATGACGAGATGAGCAAGCTTAGCGACAGACCGGTTGTCAACCTTCTCCGTAGTGCCTGGGCAGGTAGCCAGAAGTACGGAAATGTTGTCTGGTCAGGAGATGTTCCTTCAACCTTCGAGGCATTTTATGATCAGGTTCAGGCTGGTTTGAACATGGGTATGGCAGGTATTGCCTGGTGGACAACAGATATCGGAGGTTTCATGACAGATGATGTAAATGATCCGGACTTCAGACAGCTTCTCATCCGTTGGTATCAGTTCGCTGTATATTCAGCAGTACTTAGAATGCATGGAGACAGAGGACCTTTCACAATTCCTCCTCTTGATGACAGAAGCTTTGGCGGCGGATATCTTCACACAGGTCAGCCTACAGAGATTTGGAGCTATGGTGAAGATAACTTCAAGATAATGAGAGATTACCTTGATATTCGTTATTCATTACATGATTATATTAAGAGTCTCTATGACGAGGCAGCTGCAAATGGTGCTCCACTTATACGTACCATGTTCTTCGAATTCCCTGACGATGCAAAGTGTTGGGAGCTTCAGGATCAGTATATGTTCGGTGCAAAGTACCTTGTAGCACCAATCTTTAAGCTTAACCAGTTTGAGAGAGAGGTTTATCTGCCGGCAGGACAGTGGAAGCTCACAAGTGACGGAACAGTATACGAGGGTGGTCAGACTGTTAAGGTTGCGGCACCGATTGAGTATATGCCTGTATTTGAGCGCATGAATTAATAGGAAGCGCGCTGATGCGCGCGTAGGTCATCAAACTTCGTTTGGTGACAAGATGTAATAGGAGGCGCGTTGATTCGCGCGTAGGTCATCAAACTTCGTTTGGTGACAAGTATAACACTATATATTTTAGACAAAGGCATGATTTTTTAAAGTCATGCCTTTAAAATTATGTGAGTTATTGATTTTCGCATTATTATTCTGAAGAAATTGAGAGGAGTGTTAACACTATGTGTAATGTCAGTCAGGGGTTAATTGAAAAAGGTATTGAAAAAGGAAGGGCTGAGGGAAAAGCTGAGGCGCTTGCATTACTTGATGAAGCGGTTAGATACACAAAAGAACATAATGCGACCCTCCAGCAATTATTAGATAAGGGTTATCCTATAGAAATAGCTGAAATGGCTATTAGATATGCGTAATATCCACTAAAAAACGGTAGTACCACTTGGTACTGCTGCTTTTTTAAAGATATTATAGAAAATAAACCGACTAAATTATTTTTTGAAATAAACAATAAAAATGTTGACAACACATTAAATAATTGATATTATATTAAGGTTACTCAATTGAGAGTGCCGAGCATTAGTTAAACAGACAACACATAACAGAGGACAAAAATAATGAATAGGTTGGTTGTAATGGTTTCTTGACAGTGTAATTAATATAAAGTAAACTTACACTAACTAAGCTTAAGAAGCCTGATAATGCATGGAATTGCTAAAAAGTATTGAAAGGAGCTTACTATGGAAGAAAAGAAAAAAGGGTTTAAGAAATGGATCATTATTGCTGCGGCGGTAGTATTAGTGCTTGTGGTTGTAGTTGTGGCTTTTGTCCTGAAAAACAAGGATGAGTCCTACCGACTCATCAAGGTTTTCAAGGTGGATGGAAAGGCGATTGTTACCAGAGAAAGTATTGGGGATCTTGAGGCCTATGAAAACATGGTTCTGGAATCGGGTGATAAGGTATTTCTGGATAACGGTACGATGACTCTGAAGTTGGATGAAGACAAGTATGTCTACGTTGAGAAGGATACGATATTTTCGCTTATAGCCAAGGGCAACAGCGATAACAGTAAGACATCTATCATTCTGGAACAGGGAGCCATTACAAACGATGTTCAAAATAAGCTGTCTGATGAAT
Organism: Wujia sp.; assembly: GCA_051879975.1. GTDB lineage: Bacteria > Bacillota > Clostridia > Lachnospirales > Lachnospiraceae > Coprococcus_C. The sequence continues at coordinate 4,176 of JBJENB010000100.1, read as the reverse complement.
CGTCTTACGAAATAAATACCCCTAATTCTTCAATGTCTGTTCGTGGAACAGTTTTCCGTGTATATACATATATAGGTGAGGATGGAATTAAATATACTGAGGTCGATGTATTTGACGGTACTGTAACGACTCGTCTTAAATATTCGGATAATACATATGCGGATGATGAGGTTCCTATAGTAAAGGGAAAGCAGATTATCATTTATGAGGATGAGGATACTACAGATTATCTTACAGAAGTTCAGGATATTGACTATTCAAAGCTACCTGAGGAAGTAATAAAAAGTCTTATAGAGATATCAGAAAACGGTACAGAGCTATCAATCACAACAGATGAGTTAAAAACCTATTTGAATGCAATTCCGGATACTGAGCCAAAAACAGTTTCATTTATTTATGACGGAAAGGTTTTTGGAACACAGGTAGTAGAATATGGTGGATGCGCAACTGTACCAACACTTATGCCGGCACAAAGTGGAGGCTGGGACTTTGATTTCACACAGCCTATCACTGAGGATACAGAGATATATTGGAAATAATTAAGAGGGGGTTATAGTGTATGGATGCAGAGTTTTTAAGAGCCTTACCCACAATTCGTGAATTCTTTAAGATAGAGGAGACTGGTGAATTACAAGAGGGAGTCAGACTTTTACTTGAAGCCATGACGGAAATAAAAATACCTTCCGGTCAGGACGTAGTTTCCTATGGTGCGGAGCCGGATGACGGAATGTACATAATAATCGAGGGAGTTACTGATGTATTAGATAAGAATGGTAAGCTTATAAATACATTGGGAAACGGAGATTTTATCGGTGAGCTGGGTCTGATAAACAGTAACGTAAGAGGTGCCACTGTTCGTGCTAAGGGAGATGTGGTGTGTGCAAATATTTCAAAGGCATTGTTTGAAGAAATAGCAGACAGAAACAGAAAAATATACGGCACATTTATGAACATGCTATACACTAAAACCACAAAATTAGTAACGGAGCAGGAGAGAATCAAATCTGAGCTGGAGGTTGCCACAAGAATTCAGGCAGGCTGCCTGGAAAGTGATTTTACGGAGTTTAATAAGCTTCAAAATGTAAAGCTCACTGCTGCAATGCGTCCCGCAAAGGAGGTTGGCGGAGACTTTTATGATGTGTTTATGGTTGATGATAAGCACTTGTGCTTCTTGATAGCAGATGTTTCAGGAAAGGGAGTTCCTGCTGCTCTTTTTATGAGTATGGCAAAGATACATATAAGAAATTATGCCACCTTGGGACTACCTTTATCTGAGGTTGTAAGTCGAGCAAATAATAATCTATGTTATAAGAATGAGGAGGGAATGTTTGTAACGGCATTTATCTGTGTGCTGGATGTGGAGACAGGTGATGTTAGCTTTGTAAATGCCGGACATAACCTTCCGTTTGTTCAAAATGGAGATGGAGACTTTTCTATGCTGAAGGCAAAGGCAAATCTGGTTCTTGGCATGATGGAGGATGTTCCGTACCGGGAACAGCATGTACAGCTAAATCCGGGGGATTGTATGTATCTCTATACTGATGGGGTAACCGAGGCGCTTAACCCTGAGCAGAAGCTGTTGGGAGATGATTATCTGAATAACATGCTTAATAAGCATAAAGCTTCAGCGGCAGACGTGGAGGATTTTGTAAGAGCAATGTATGAAGAGGTAGATGCTTTTGCTGATGGTGAGATGCAGGCTGATGATATAACAATGGTATATATCAGCAGAAAGTAGGAGGGAATATGGATAAAAGAAAGCTGATACGAGATTTGTTAGAAAGTCTGATTGTAGCGATTATGGTATTCCTTCTGACGATTACCAATCTGTTTTATTCTTTAGATTACTTGTTGAAGGACGCACTTTATCAGATACCAAGAGGTATTGATAGCAGGATTAAGATTATAGCAATAGATGAGCGTACATTGGATGTACTGGGACCTATACAGACATGGTCCAGACAACAGTATGCTGATTTGATAGGTGTACTAAATACATATGAGGATGCCAAACCTGCTGTAATAGCCTTCGATATTATATTTTCCGGACATGTAGATGAAGAGGGTGATGCCGCATTTGCACAGGCCGCAGCGGAAAGTGATAATGTAGTGATTGCCTCACAATTTATTTACAGTGAGAAAAGTGAGCTGGATGATAGCGGGTTGAGGGTTTATCCAATTGAATCGGTAGTGTTGCCATATAGTGAATTGATGGATTCAGCAGCTGTGGGATACGCAAATGTTGCACAGGATTCGGATGGTACTGTAAGACGATTTATTCCTGAGGAAATTTATGACGGGCAGACTTATAACAGTTTTTCTAAAATGATTTATGAGACCTATTGTGAAAAAAAGGGATATATGCCTAATCCGATACAAACTGACAAATACGGAAGAATGCTTATCAATTATTCCGGAAAACCATTGGAATACGAGAGCATCTCTATGATAGACATATTGGAAGGGAAAATAGACTGCAGAGCTTTCAAGGACAGTATCGTTATTGTTGGTGCCTATGCAACCGGTATGCAGGATAATTTTAATGTTCCTAACGGATATAGTACACAGATGTACGGAGTGGAAATTCATGCCAATATTCTACAGTCTTTTATCCAAGGCAGATTCTCAATAAATGGTAATCCGTATCTGTTTGGAATTATTTTAGGCATAATATGTGCGGTTGTACATTTTATATTTAAGAGAAGCAAGATATGGAAGTCCACAGTTATACTGGTGCTTGTTATAGCGGCGGAATTGATTGCCGGTGTTATACTCAATAACAATGGTACAACAATAAGCCTTATATATATGCCGGTTATTTTGATTGTGTCATATATTTATTGTCTGGCAATAGGATATATTTTGGAAAGCATTAAGCGTAAGAAGGTAATTAATGCCTTTAAGAAATATGTGGCACCGGAGGTTGTTGATGAGATAGCAAAGAAGGGCGATTTCAAGATTAAGCTTGGAGGAGAAAACAGGGATATAGCGGTTCTTTTTGTAGATATCAGAGGATTTACAACCATGTCGGAGGTGCTTGAACCTGAACAGGTTGTGGAAATTCTAAATCAGTACCTGAATCTGACTACAAATGCTATATTCAAAAACAGGGGAACTCTGGACAAGTTTGTGGGAGATGCGACGATGGCGGTGTTTAATTCTCCTTTTGACCTTGATGACTATGTGTTCAGAGCGGTATGTGCCGCTATGGATATTGTTGCAGGAGGAGCAGCTCTTGAGGACAAGCTGATGAAGGAATACGGAAGAACAGTTGGCTTTGGTGTAGGTGTCAACTGTGGACCGGCGGTTGTTGGAAATGTAGGCTGTGAATTCAGAATGGATTTTACCGCTATTGGTGATACAGTCAATACTGCTGCGAGACTTGAGGCAAATGCCAAGAAGGGTCAGGTTTTGATTAGTGATGCTGTATATGACAGATTGAAGGATCGTATAGAGGTTGAAGAGATAGGTGAAATTCCTTTAAAGGGCAAAAGCAAGGGCGTTTTTGTATATTCTGTTGTTTCTGCCCAACGAGATTCATAAAAGCTGGTAATGTTGTAGTGTGGATATCATTTATTGTGAATGTGGTGAATTGCTATGGAAATAGAAAATCTTTTAATTATACCGGATAAAAACAATATAGATGAAAGTCTGAGACTCGCAAAGGAATATAACTGTGGATTCGAGTACAATGACTTTTTTCTCCCTGATTTACTGGATAATCAGGAACGACTTGCAGAGACAATAGAGTTTTATAAGAGTCTTGGGGATATTCCCCAATACTGTACCTGTCATGGGGCTTTTTTAGATGTCACTATTTTCTCCGATGACGCAAGGATACGGGAGGTATCTGATTACAGAGTCGAACAAAGCCTAAGCATTGCAGAGCAACTCGGTGCTAAGGCAGTAGTATTTCATACAAATTATTTGCCTAATTTTAATTTGTCCTCATATCGTGACGGATGGGTGCAGCGCAATTATGAGTATTGGTCAAAAAAGCTTGAAAAATACAACAAATTGAATATTTATATGGAGAATATGTTTGATTCCGATTGGAGGTTATTGGTTTCACTTGCAGAACGATTGAAGGACAGAGATAATTTTGGAATATGCTTTGATTATGCACATGCACATGTATTTGGAGATGAAAATGAAATTGATGATTGGGTTTTGGCT
>JBJENB010000099.1:0-7543 GCA_051879975.1 Wujia sp. | reverse complement strand
AGCTGATACTTGCAACAACTACCTTGCTTGGAAAGCTTGATTTCACTAAGTTTACAATAAGAATAAATGATAGAAGAATCCTTAAGGCAATGGCTGCATACAGTGGTTTTTCCGAGGATGACTATGACAATGTATTTATAACATTGGACAAGATGGATAAGATAGGTCTTGAGGGTGTCAAGGCGGAGCTTATTGAGGCCGGATATGACGAGGCAGCAGTAGTCAAATATCTCGATTTATTTGAGAAGGTTACACCTGATATCGAGGGTGTAAGATATATCAAGAGTACATTGTCAGGCGTTCTTGATGAGTCGGTGGCAAATGATTTGGAGACGATAATTGCAAGCGTAGACGGTGCTAAGCAGGCGGATTTCAAGCTTAGCTTTGATCCAACCCTGGTAAGAGGAATGTCCTATTATACCGGTCCGATATTTGAGATTTCCATGGATGAATTCGGTGGCTCTGTCGGAGGCGGTGGAAGATATGATGAAATGATTGGAAAGTTTACCGGTCAGTCTACTCCGGCCTGTGGTTTTTCTATCGGCTTTGAGCGAATAGTAATGCTTCTTCTTGAGAAGAATTTCCAAATTCCGGGAACAGGCGAAAAAACCGTATATCTCATAGAAAAGAATATGCCGGCAGAGCGTATGCAGGAGATTCTTGAGAAGGCTAAGAAAGAGAGAAACGCCGGTAAGATTGTCAATATGGTAATAATGAAGAAGAATAAGAAATTCCAGAAGGAGCAGCTTGAGACAGAGGGCTATACAGCATTTGAGGAATTTTATGTTAATCCGCTTAAATAGTGGAAATAGCTTATACAGGTAATAAAGGAGATATAAAAGCATGGCAGAATCAATGAAGGGACTTAAGAGAAGTCATAGATGTACAGAGGTAAACGGCTCGATGGTTGGCAGCGTGGTAACCGTTATGGGCTGGGTGCAGAAGAGCAGAAATAAGGGAGGTATCATTTTTGTCGATTTAAGAGACAGAAGCGGTATCCTTCAGGTTATATTTGAGGAGGCAAAATGTGGTTCTGAGAGCTTCGCCAAGGCAGAGAAGCTTAGAAGTGAGTTTGTGGTTGCCATAACCGGTACGGTTACTAAGCGTGGCGGTGCCGTAAATGAGAACCTGGCAACAGGTGATATAGAGATAATCGCCTCAGATATCCGTATTCTTGCAGAGGCTGATACTCCTCCGTTCCCTATTGAGGAGAACAGCAAAACCAAGGAGGACCTAAGGCTTAAGTACAGATATCTTGATTTGAGACGACCTGACCTTCAGAGAAACATTATCATGAGAAGTAAGGTTACAACCCTTACAAGAGCATTTCTTGCAGAGGAGGGCTTCATAGAGATTGAAACCCCTACACTTTGTAAGTCAACTCCTGAGGGAGCCAGAGATTACCTCGTTCCAAGCCGTGTTCATCCGGGTAATTTCTACGCACTTCCACAGTCACCGCAGATTTACAAGCAGCTTCTCATGTGTTCAGGCTACGACAGATATTTCCAGATAGCACGCTGCTATCGTGATGAGGATTTACGTGCTGACAGACAGCCGGAGTTTACTCAGATAGATATGGAGCTTTCATTTGTGGATGTTGATGATGTAATTGATGTAAATGAAAGACTTCTTGCAAAGCTCTTCAAGGAGGTTCTGGGTGTGGAGGTTTCACTTCCTATTCAGAGAATGACCTACGCTGAGGCTATGGACAGATTTGGTTCGGATAAGCCGGACCTTAGATTCGGCATGGAGCTTACTAATGTTACAGAGGTTGTAAAGGACTGTGAGTTTGTAGTATTTAAGGGTGCAATAGAAAATGGCGGCTCTGTTCGTGGTATCAATGCAAAGGGACAGGGTGGCATGCCACGTAAGAAGATTGATGCACTTGTGGATTTTGCAAAGGGCTACGGTGCCAAGGGGCTTGCATACATTGCTATCGCTGAGGATGGTTCAGTTAAGTCATCCTTTGCAAAGTTTATGAAGGATGAGGAGATGAATGCGCTTATTTCTGCTATGCAGGGTGAGGCAGGAGATTTACTTCTCTTTGCTGCCGACAAGAATAAGCTGGTCTATGATGTGCTGGGAGCATTAAGACTTGAGCTTGCTGAGCAGATGGGTCTCCTCGATAAGAATGAGTATAAATTTGTATGGATAACTGAGTTCCCTCTTCTTGAGTGGAATGAGGATATGGGAAGATATCAGGCTATGCATCATCCGTTTACAATGCCTATGGAGGAGGACCTTGAGTATATCGATTCTGATCCGGGCAGAGTTCGTGCAAAGGCCTATGATATCGTGTTAAACGGTACTGAAATCGGTGGTGGTTCCGTAAGAATTCACCAGAACGACATTCAGGAGAAGATGTTTGGTGCCCTTGGCTTTACCATGGAGAAGGCATACGAGCAGTTTGGCTTCCTTCTGAATGCATTTAAGTATGGTGTTCCGCCTCATGCAGGACTTGCATACGGTCTTGATCGTCTTGTAATGCTTATGGCTAAGGAGGATTCAATCCGAGACGTAATAGCGTTCCCTAAGGTTAAGGATGCTTCATGTCTTATGAGTGAGGCACCGAATGTGGTTGATCCAAAGCAGCTTGAGGAGCTTGGAATTGAAATATCAAAGACTGGTGAAGAATTGTAGTTTATAAATTGTATATTACATTGATTGGGGCTGTTTTTTACAGCCCCTTTTTGGTAGAATTAGATTGATAAAAAAATAGTGAGAATTATGATGGAAAGAAAAAAAGTAGAAAAAAGTAAATCAGAAAAAGGCAAATCAGGGAGCATTTGCCCATCCTTTGGAAAATGTGGTGGCTGTCAATACATTGATATGGATTATAGAGAGCAGCTGGATAAAAAATACAAGCATATCAGTAAATTGCTTGGGGAGTTTGGCAAGGTTGAAACAATTCTTGGTATGGAGCATCCATACCATTATAGAAACAAGAATACAGCAACCTTTAAGCGTTTGAAAAGTGGTGAGATAATAGCCGGAACCTACGAGGAGGGCTCTCACAGAGTTGTATCCTCAGAGGGGTGTATGATAGAGGATGAACGTGCAGGCGAAATAATAGAGACCATAAAAGCATTGATAAAATCATTTAAATTGACGGTTCACAATGAGGATACAGGATATGGTCTGATAAGGCATGTCATGACCAGAACGGCACATAACACAGGTGAAGTCATGGTGGTAATAGTTACGTCATCGATAGTATTTCCGTCGAAGAAGAATTTTGCCAGGGAATTGGTGAAAAAGCACCCATATATAACCACTATCATCCAAAATGTCAATGACAGGAAGACCAATATGGTTCTCGGTGGGCGAAATGAAGTAATCTATGGTAAGGGATATATAGATGATGTACTGTGTGGAAAGGAATTCAGACTGTCACCGGGCAGCTTTTACCAGATTAATTCCGTTCAGACAGAGGTGCTTTATAATAAGGCTATTGAATTTGCGGAGCTAACGGGCTGGGAGACAGTGATAGATGCATATTGCGGAATAGGTACCATAGGCATAGTAGCCGGTGATAATGCAAAAGAGGTAATTAGTGTTGAGTTAAACAAGGATGCAGTCCGTGATGCCATTAACAATGCCAGACGAAATAAATGCAGAAATGTAAGTGTATATGCGAATGACGCAGGAAAATTCATGGTGGGACTTGCTAATCAGGGTAAGCATGTGGATGTAGTATTTATGGACCCTCCCCGTTCAGGAAGCAATGAGGATTTTATGTCCTCAGTGATAAAGCTTTCCCCTGACAGGGTTGTGTATATTTCCTGTGGCCCTGAAAGCCTTGCAAGAGATTTAAAATATTTTGTCTCACACAGTGATTATAGGGTAAGCAGAATGGTGGCATGTGATTTATTTCCTTGGACAGAGCATGTGGAAGTCGTCTGTTTGCTATCGAAGAAACCTTGATTTTATGCCAAAAATTTGTTGAAGCATCAGTTGTGCGCTGGGATTGCATCGCCAGTTATTTGGTGTCCGTGAATAGTTGCATTCCTATTAACATATAAGAAAAAAGGAGAAAATAATGTTTCATTTTGGATTTTCATATGTGGGTATATTATACCTTTTAATGCTGTTTGTCCCTAATATTATCTGGACAAAATATTTGCCGGAAGGATATGAGGAAAGCGCTAAGAAGGAAAATAAAATATTGCTTACATTTGAAAGAATCGGTGAGGTGCTTACCTGTGTGATTGTATTGGTTTTTTCTGACTTTAATCCAAGAAAAACGATATGGGTTATATGGCTTATTTTTTCATTTGCTTTTATGATTTTATATGAGATTTATTGGATTCGCTATTTCAAGAGTGAACATAAAATGGTGGATATATACAGTTCTCTTCTTGGAATTCCGATAGCGGGAGCAACTCTTCCTATCATCGCTTTCTTATTTCTTGGAATTTATGGATCAAATGTATTTTTACTTGTATCAGTTATCATACTTGGTATAGGACATATAGGGGTACATTTGCAACACAAGAATGAGGTGTGTGAAAAAAGAAAGAGGAAGCTTATAACAAGATTTTTCCAGTGGATTTTTCTAGTGTTAATATCATTGGTACTTATCTTATCTGTTTTTGTAATCGGATGCAGAAATTTCAATTATTTTAAGCATTACAAATTAGTAAAGAATGGTATAGATGAAGCCGGGTACATTATGCTTGGCGGCCAAGAACAATACATACTTACGCGTGGAGCAAATGTCAATAATCCGGTTATCATCTATCTGCATGGAGGCCCTTCATCGCCGGATGGGTATGTTACGTATGGGTTTACCGATTATCTGGTAGATGATTATACGGTAATTGCATGGGATCAGAGGGGATGTGGACGCACCTATATACATAATAGAGAGGTAGATGTGAACAATGAGACCGCCGGTTTTGAGCAGGCTCTTGTGGACTTGGATGAATTGGTGGATTATGCAAGAGAGCGTTTTCATCAGGATAAGGTCATTATTTTAGGTCATTCATATGGAACAATTCTTGGTAGTGTGTATTCACATAAGTATCCTGAAAAAGTGGATGCTTATATTGGTGCTGCACAGGTTATATCCTTGGAAGAAACCGATATGTATAGTTACAGGGATGCATATTCAAAGGCACAAGCAAACGGAGAAGATACATCAGAACTTGAAAACGCATATAAACAATATGAAAGCGATAAGAATCTTATTAATCTTATGAATCTTCGAAACAAGGTCTATCAATATCATCCGATAGAGATTGAAGATAAGGCAACGTGGATGGCGGTAGTTTCGCCGTATTTTGGAGTTGATGATTTGCGATGGTTTTTAATACAGCTTGGGAATCTGGAAGAATATGTAAAACTAAATCAGCAGCTTTTTGATTTCACCTTTGATTTCAATATATACGATTATGGTTTAGACTATGAGATGCCGGTGTACTATATCTCAGGTTCTTGTGACTGGGTGTGTCCGGTTGATCCGATCCGTGAATATGTACAAGCTATTCAGGCTCCAAGCTCTGATTTTCTGGTTATTGATGGACCGGGACACAATCTACAATATTCTACTCCAAAGGAATTTGCAGATGCAGTTAAGCACGTTCTTGAAAAATAGATAATATGTGGATCGTAGAAATATTTGCTTGCAAGTATACATTGTAAAATGATACAATATCCGAAAAATCGGAAAAAACAAGAAAGGGTATTGTGTCATGAATATATATGAAATAATCTTTGATAGACTTGAAGAATTACATATGAGCCAGATTGAATTGTCTCGTAGAACTGGTATTGCTACAAGCACAATCAGTGACTGGCGAAAGAAAAAGATTAATCCGCAAGCAGATAAACTGGTTGCCATTTGTAAAGCGCTTGACATATCACTTGTGGATTTGCTTTGTGATGAGGAAGATAAGAAAAATACAGTTTTAACAGCGGATTATTTAGTAGAGGAAAACATCCTTATTGAAAAACTATTAGATTCCCCTATCGATATTAAGAAACAAGTTCTGGTTTATTATGAACATATCATGACTAAATCTGGCACTGACCTTGGTAATGATAGAAATATATATATTGTTCGAGATGCTGATGGAAATAATATAGTCTTGATTAATGATATATTGTTTAAGTCAAGAAGGTCAATTGATTGGGATGAAATAGAACAGATATTAAGGGAATTTATCGGGGAATATTATGAAATTGCTGAAACTGCAGAAAAGGTATATATCGGATCGGATTTTCCAGATGAATTTACTCATTCAAAATATACAAAAGCTATAAAGGGCGCAAACGAAAAAGCAAAGGCAAATGTAATAACGGCAATTGGTGAATTGATTCAAATAGCAGATAATAAAGCAGAGTTTCCAGACTATGACAGAAGACATAGAAATAAAGCTAAAAATGGTTGGTATCGATATGATACAAGGTTTGGAATACCTGTTTATAGTGAATTGGGTGAAATTGAAAGATATAATATTTTTAGAGCAAGAATGCTAGTTCGTTGTGATGAAAATAATAAATTATATCTATATGATATTGTGCAAATAAAAAAGGAAACGAGCACGCCGCTTGAGTAAAAACTGTACGGTAGAAAACTTCGTTTCCCTGCAAGATATACTATCAAAGTTTATAATGTTTGTCAATCCGCTTATTCGGAAAAAGTTTGTGCATATTAGTAGCATAGAGATGGTCTGCTTATTGTCGAAGAAAGCTTGATTGTGCAAGAATACTGGTAAGGTTTCAGTAGATATCATCCAATTATATTCACTATATTAAGAAATATGGGTGACGATTTTAAGATAAGGAGCAAAGAATGAATCAGGGAAAAAAGAAGAAATGGATATTATTACTTGTTGGCGGTGTTATAGCAATACTTGTTATCGCAGTTGTTGTGCTTAGCAAAAAGAATGAGACGTACAGACTGATTAAGGTAGAAAGCTATGAAGGAAATGTTACACTGCAGCGTGATGCTACAGACGAAAAGCTTTTTGAGGGAATCCATTTGAAATCAGGAGATGTGGTGAATACAGGTGAGGAATCCAATACGCTTCTTCTTGCGGATGATGACAAGCATCTATTAGCTGAAGAAAATACCTGTTTTTCTATAGAGGCAGTCGGAAACAAGGAAAAAGGCGGTATCACAATAAATTTGGAATATGGTTCTGCATTGATTACCATAGACAAAAAGTTAAATTCGGAGTCATCTTTTGAATTAAATACGCCCAACGCGACTCTCAGTGTCAGAGGAACAATTTTTAGGGTTACTTATGATAAAACCATGATGTATACCATAGTAGAAATCCGGGAAGGTATAGTGGAAATCGCATCGGAAACCGGTGTGATTATGGGTGGCGCCGGTGAAACCTATTCTGTTGATGCTCAGGGAATTATTCAAGCCGGAACACCTGATGAGGAGACTGGAGCAAACGGAGAAGCCGGTAGCAATGGAGATGTAGAAATAGAAGCAGGAGGGGATATTGCTGAATTGCCGGATAATGGTCTTTTGGAGCCTGTTACAATAACACAGCAGGAATTTGAATTAAATTATATGGAAGATCGG
>JBJENB010000098.1:0-7565 GCA_051879975.1 Wujia sp. | reverse complement strand
AAGCTTTAATTTATCAAATAATATTTCACCTAGCTTTTTCGTTGAATTAATATTAAATTCTTCTCCCGCCTCATTATAGATATCCTTGGTAAGCTTCTCAATTCCTGCCTTTAAATTATCGCCATATTTTTGTAAACCATCAGCATCTATACGAATTCCGTTTTTCTCCATATCAACCAGAGTGTAGAGGCACGGAAGTTCAATATTATCATAAAGCTCCAGCATGTCAGTTTCATCGAGCTTATCCCTGATGATTTTCATAGCTTTATTGGCAACATAAACCTTGAGCGCCAGGTATCTGGCAATTCCATCATCATTTATATTGTCTGTAGTAATGTTTTTCTTGCCCACAAGCTCCCTGTAGTCCTCCACAGAAAGTCCAAGATAATCCTTAGCTATGGAATCATAATCATACTGTCCTCTTATAGGATTCAAAAGATAGGCTCCGATTGAGCAGTCAAACACACCATATTCTTCCCTTATATTAACAGCGTTCAGCTCCTCCTTTATATTGATACAGGATAGAGCAGTATTGTTTTCTGTCAGTTCCTTGAAGCTATCCGCAAGCATTTGTGATGTGATAAAGTGAATGGCTTTTATAATAAAAATATTGTCATTAAACATTAATGCAAGTGCAGCTATTTCACTCTCACCTGTAGCAAATGTAAAGGAAACAAAATCAGCTTTTCGTGCAGACTCAATTACATTCACAAAATCATCATATTCCTGAATTACCGAATACGATATATCAAATTTACCTGTAGCGGTTCCTGAAGAGTACCTTGTCAGCAGACTCTTGAATTCAAGCTCTCTAAATAAATTAAGGGTATTACTGTTAAATGCATCCTTGAAGACCATATCAGAGATTTCTCCATCCAATTCACAATCAAGCTTGATTGTTGCCAAAACCTTAGACATATAAGCCTGGTCCTTATATTCTTCAAGATTATCCCTCATTTTACTTTTCTTCATGTCCTGAATATGCTCATAAATTCCATCCAATGAGCCATACTCCACAAGGAGCTTTGAAGCCGTTTTTTCACCTATCCCCGGAACCCCCGGTATATTGTCCGAGGTATCACCCATCAGTCCTTTCATGTCAATAAAGGTAATGGGATCAACTCCATAGCATGTCTTAACGTCTTCTGCATAAAAATCTTCTACGGTTGTCTTTCCGCCTTTAGTTCTTGGAAGCTTAATCAGTATCTTATCTGTGGCAAGCTGTAGTAAATCCCTGTCACCCGATAATACGACTACCTCATAACCGTCAGCAAAGGCTTTTCTTGACATGGTTCCTATGATATCATCAGCCTCATAACCGGGAATTTCCAGAGTTTTAATATTCATGCTATGCAATACCTCTTTAATAAGAGGAACCTGCTCTCTCAATTCATCAGGCATTCCCTTTCTTGTTCCCTTATATTCCTTATACATTTCATGTCTAAAGGTTGGGTGCTTAACATCAAAGGCTACACATATATGGGTTGCATTAATGTCCTCAATAACCTTCAATACGATATTCAAAAAGCCTAAAACTGCATTTGTATGTCTTCCGTCCCCTGTGGTAAGATCCGGTAATCCATAAAATGCTCTATTTAAAATACTGTTGCCATCAACAAGTAATATTTTATTCATTGCTATTCTCCTCTTGATTCTCTTCCTCATCATTAGCATGTATTAAATTATATACATGTATTTTTTCATATAAGGACGGTTCTTCCGGTAATTCAACATTATTATATTCCTCTATTATATCTTCACTACACAAATCAATATAATTCTTGTAATAATCATAGAAATAATGTATTCCCTGTTCTGCTTTCATCATATCCTGTTCAATTCTGTATACCTTATTCAGAGTTTTATTGTAGAAGAAAATAAACGCAAAAATAAAGCATACGAAGACAACCCCGAAAGAAGAAAGCTTGAATCTCTTTGCCTTCTTTACCTTATTGTCAAGTCTGCCCAGCTCTGCATTTAGCTCTTCCTTAAAATTCTGTGACAGCTCTTCATTATTGTCAACCTGACGGATTCCTACAATAAGTGTATAGTAAATCTCAAGCTCCTCAGCGCAATTAGGACAATGTCTAATGTGGCGCACAAAATCTGTGATTTTATCGTCAGGCAGCTTTTTGTCAATAAAAGCCATAATATTTGATTGTGCTTCAAGACATGTCATAATTGACCCCTCTTTCAAAAAAAGAACCTAGACCGTATCGATCTAGGTTCTATCCAAGTCCTGCTCTTAGTTATCGATAAACTTCTCTTCACCATTCCAGCTATATAACTTACGAACATCCTCTCCTACCTTCTCTGAAGGATGCTCTGAAGCTAACTTTCTCATAGCCTTGAAGTGAGCCTGTCCACCTGCCTCTGACATATCAAGTAAGAAGTCCTTGGCAAATGTACCATCCTGAATATCCTTAAGAATCTTCTTCATGGTCTTCTTAGTCTCTTCAGTAATAATCTTTGGTCCGGTAATGTAATCACCGTACTCAGCTGTATTTGAAATAGAGTATCTCATTCCTGCGAAGCCTGACTGATAAATAAGGTCAACAATAAGCTTCATCTCATGAATACACTCAAAGTATGCGTTTCTTGGATCATAGCCTGCCTCAACAAGTGTCTCAAAGCCTGCCTGCATAAGTGCACATACACCACCACAAAGCACTGCCTGCTCACCGAAAAGGTCTGTCTCAGTCTCTGTTCTAAAGTTTGTCTCAAGAACACCTGCTCTTGCTCCACCAATTCCCAAGGCGTATGCTAATGCAACATCAAGTGCCTTACCTGTTGCATCCTGATGAACAGCTACAAGACAAGGAACACCCTTACCTGCCTGATACTCACTACGTACTGTATGTCCAGGTCCCTTAGGAGCAACCATTGTTACATCAACATCTGCAGGTGGTACAATCTGATTGAAGTGAATATTGAAGCCATGTGCAAACATAAGCATATTTCCTGCCTCAAGGTTTGGCTCAATATCCTTCTTGTAAAGTGCTGCCTGCTTCTCATCATTGATAAGAATCATGATAATATCAGCTAACTTTGCAGCCTCTGCTGCATTATATACCTTAAATCCCTGAGCTTCTGCCTTTGCCCATGACTTACTTCCCTCATAAAGACCAATGATTACATTGGCTCCTGACTCCTTTAAATTAAGTGCGTGTGCATGACCCTGGCTACCATAACCAATGATTGCAATTGTCTTACCGTCCAATAAAGATAAGTTACAATCTTCCTGATAAAAAATTCTTGCTGACATTTTATCTCCTCCTAAATTGTTAAATAAATTTATAGTTATTACTTTATAAGTAAGTAACAAACTTAATCAAACTTAGCATTGCCTCTTGTAAGACCTGTGAGTCCTGTTCTAACCATCTCCTCAATGGTAAATCCATCAAGAAGAGAAATAAAAGCCTCAATCTTATTGATATTTCCTGTAATCTCAATCATAACCGAATCCGTAGCCACGTCAACAACCTTTGCTCTGAAAACATCCGTAAGTGAAATAATCTGCTGTCTCTCATCAAGTGAAGCCTTAATCTTAACAAGAAGGAGCTCTCTACACACTGACTCCCCATCCTTAAGCTCGGTAATCGACTGAACATCCTCAAGCTTCAGAAGCTGCTTCTTTATCTGACTCAATATTCTATCATCACCACTTACGGCAACTGTCATACGCGAATACTGTGGATTCTCAGTAACACCAACTGACAAGCTATCTATGTTGTATCCTCTTCTACTAAACAAACCCGCAACTCTGCTCAGCACTCCTGAGGTATTATCAACCAATAATGATAAAACCATTTTTTTCATAATGTATTCACCTCGTATAAAAATTCACTATTTCTTATTTTAACCACTTAAAGTTAGTCTGTCAATAGTCTGTCTACAAGCTTGACAGCTTCATTTGCGTCCGCAGAGTATCCGTCTGCTCCAATTTCATCTGCAAAACTCTGAGAAACGACAGCACCACCAATTATAACCTTAAACGGATGACGGCCTTTCCTGACCTTTTCAACAACCTCTTTCATTTTCATCATAGTTGTGGTCATAAGTGCCGAAAGACCAATAACATCAGCTTTATTATCAATCGCAGCCTGTATAATGATATCCGCCGGAACATCCTTGCCTAAATCAATTACATTATATCCATAGTTTCTAAGCATAAGGGCAACAAGATTTTTACCTATATCGTGTATGTCCCCCTCAACAGTTGCAATCACAACCGTTCCCTTACTCTTTTGCGCCTCCTTAATTTTAAGAAGCGGCGTAATAAATTCTATTGCCATGTCCATTGCAGTTGCACCGGCAATCAGCTGCGGAAGAAAATATTTCTTCTTCTCATACAGCTCGCCCACCTTATTGACAGCCGGAATCAGATCCTTGTCGATTATTTCCTGTGGCTTTGCACCTCCGTCAATTGCAGCCCTGACATCATCTACAATTGCAGCTTTATTTCCCTTGACAACATCTACATAAATCTTACTTCCTGTTATCTCTTCCCCCTTGGATACCGGCGTATTCACTGCAGCATTTGAGGCAATTGAAATGACATTTTCAACATATGCATTATCAGAATCCTTCTTAGCCATGAGCAAATCTACCGATAATGCTGCATTCATAAGCTGAGCCTGTCCCGGATTACAGATAGCCATTGTAAGACCTCTTGCAATAGCCATTGTAAGAAATGCTGTGTTTACATTTATTCTTTCAGGAAGACCAAAGGATATGTTTGACAATCCACATATAGTAGGTATACCAAGCTCCTTTGTACAATACTCTATGGTATCAAGTGTTTCTATAGCAGCATACTTATTAGCACCCACAGTTGCAACAAGTCCGTCAATAACAAGGTTGTCCCTTGGTACCCCCTCCTCCATGGCAATCTCTATCAGCCTGTTGATAATCTCTGTTTTCTCCTCCTTACTTTCAGGAAGACCTTTATCAGATAGTGGCAGTAAAATACACATTGCCCCATATTTGGATGCAATTTTCATAAGCGGTCTGCATTTTGCTTCCTCCAGGGAAATGGAATTGATAAGTGCTCTTCCCGGATAAATTCGAAGTGCTTCTTCAATAATATTTACATGACTTGAATCTATACAAAGAGGAAGCGGCGATACAGACATGACCTCAATTATTGCTCTTTTCATGGACTCTAACTCATCTATACCGTTCATACCCATATTGATGTCAAGTACATTGGCACCGCTTTCTGTCTGCTCCTCAGCCATGGAAACCACCATGTCAAACTTTCCTTCCCGAAGCTCTGCCTGAAGCTTTTTCTTGCCCGTAGGATTAATTCTTTCTCCCACTACAATAAATTTGCCATCCAAATCAATATCTAAAACTCTGCTTTCACTGGCAAGAGCTCTCTTAACCGCCTTCGAATAATCATGTTCAGGAACAATACTCCTTACCTTTCTCTTCAGAGCAGCTATATGCTTAGGTGTGGAGCCACAACAGCCTCCAACAGCATTGACACCTGCATCAACCAGCATTCTTCCGTACTCAGAAAACTCCTCCGGAGTCATTGAATAAACCGTCTCACCGTCTATCAGCTCCGGCATGCCATTGTTTGGCTTTGCAAATACCGGAATTTTTGCATATCTTAACATGCTCTCAACGAGAGGAAGCATTTCTTTTGGACCTGTAGAACAGTTTATTCCAACTGCATCTGCTCCAAGAGATTGAAGTACTACTATTGCAGCCTCAGGAGTTGAACCAAACAAAGTCTTTCCGTCAGAATTAAATGTCATACTGACCATAATAGGAAGATCGCAAACCTCCTTAATTGCAAGCACCGCTGCTCTGGCTTCTGCCAAGCTCATCATGGTTTCAACAAAGAATAAATCAACTCCTGCCTCCACCAGTATGGAAGCCTGTTCCTTGTATACATCAATAAGCTCATCCAGAGTCAGGTCCCCAACAGGAAAAAGCTGTCTTCCGGTCATTGTCATATCTCCGGCTACATAGCCCCTATGTCCCTCACAGGCAATTGCCTCCTTTGACAGAGCTACCAGAGATTTATTTATATTTACAATATTCTTATCTAACCCATATTCCGATAACTTTATTCTGTTTGCCGTAAATGTAGGAGCCAATACAATATTTGAGCCTGCCCTTATATATTCTCTCTGCAAATTAATAAGTATCTTTGGATTATCAAGTATCCAGCGCTCCGGACATACACCTACCGGCATCCCGGCATTCATGAGGTTACTCCCTGTTGCTCCATCCAACATAACGATTCTGCTATCCATCAAATGTCTGAATTGTTCTTTATTCATGTTATTCTCCAATGTTTATTATTTTGTAATATTTTGTTATAATGCTACTATAAAATTCTTAATTAGCTTTTCAAAGTCATTTGCAATCCTGTTGGCTGTCTCCTTAACCTCCTCATGCTTAAGAGGCTTGTCTGTTATTCCTGCCGCCATATTGGTAATACATGATACTCCTGCAATTCTCATTCCCATATGTCTTGCGGCCATTGCCTCACATGCAGTACTCATTCCTACTGCATCTGCTCCAAGGGTTCTGTACATTTTAATCTCCACAGGTGTTTCATAATTTGGTCCGGTGGTCTGAAGATATACTCCTGAATTAAGGGGTATATTCATGTTATTCGCCACTTCAATTAGTTTATTCTGGTATTCCAAATCATACACATGTGACATATCAGGAAAACGTGTTCCCAACTCCTCATCATTTTTTCCAATCAAAGGTGATGGAACAAAGGAGGTTATATGATCCGTAATCATCATTAAATCTCCCGGTTTAAAAGCTTTGTTTACCCCACCTGCCGCATTCGTTAATATAAGTGTTTCTGCCCCCATAAGTTTCATAAGCCTTATAGGTAGCACCACCTGTTGCATCGAATACCCCTCGTAGTAGTGAACCCTGCCCTGCATAGCAACGACATTTTTATTCCCCAACCTTCCAAATACGAACTGTCCTGCATGCCCCGTTACAGTAGAAACCGGAAAATTCTTAATCTCACGATAAGGAATTGTGAAGCTGTCTGATATATTATCGGCAAAGGCTCCAAGACCGGAACCCAATACAATGGCAATTTGAGGTTTAACCTTTATTTTATCCTTTATACTTCCATATAAAGAGCTTAAATCATACATTATATCCATAGCATTTCCTCCTACTATTATATTGATTGTATCCTACTCCCAATAAAGCACAATTGTCATTCCGGGGTTTACAAAATCATAAATCCGTTCCGCAGCATCAATGGGAAGATTGACACAGCCATGAGAGCCCGATGTCAAATATATTTCATCTCCAAATTCGTCTCTCCATGTGGCATCATGTAAACCGAAATTTCCATAGAACGGCATCCAGTAATTCACATATGATTCATAGGTTTGTCCTCTAAGTGTAACATCCATTTTTTTATAATTAAATTTATATATTCCACTCGGGGTACTTTGATAAGAAGGAACATTTCCTGTTACACATGGTGTATCAAAAATCACTTCTCCATCACTAATGAGATAAACATGCTGTCTGGTAAGATTCACCTCAACATATTGTTCTCCCAACTC
>JBJENB010000097.1:0-7596 GCA_051879975.1 Wujia sp. | reverse complement strand
ATCTTGTTATAAACTTAACGTTACTGCTTGTCGCATCAGAAGTAGGAAGCCACAAATCCACTCTCCCGTCTATGATAACCTTAGGCAGAAATATGACCTTCCAAATTCCTTCTTGTATATAGTTATTTTGCGGAGCCCATACAATAAATATTTCCTGTTTTTGATTAAAGGGTGTTGGTGGGTTATTAACAGAATTAATTAACTCTTGATTCGTAGAAAAATTTTGTATATAATCCTTTATAGGTCCTAACTGTTCTCCGTTTGGTGTTTCTATGATGATATCTATTATATCTCCGTAGTTTTTCCATATTTGAAGATTAAAGGTACTCATAAATTCATTTACAATAAATTCCTTTCTTGCCCAGGAAACATTTCCCAGCATGAGCTGACTGTGTCTACCGGCGGTTCCTTCATTCCCCATACCTGTAGCAATCGTTATTTTTCCATATCCTGATACATCATTCAGAAACCTTTCTATTGCAGAATTGCTATTGTGGTCACCATAATTATTGCCATAGCTTAAATTGATTACCAGAGGTGCATTTTTCTCAAGTGCTTTTTTTACTACATAGTCTATTGCCATAATCAGATTCAAAGAATTTGAGTAACCTGACCCGGAGGTTTTTAATCGGACAATCAGTAATTCGGCAGCAGGCACAAGCTCTGTAATTATGCCCGCAACACCTGTTCCGTGTCCTGTTAAATCCCCTGTATAGTTTATCTTTTCCTTAACGATTCTATTGATATCATCCGAATTCAGTTCCGTTCCAAAGCTATAATTCATAGGTGGATTTCCATCCGTAGCCTGATCCCATATGTATTTGATTTTGGTACCGGACGCGTCATTAAATACATCATGAAATACATCAATCCCTGAATCAATTACGGCCACATATATTCCCTCACCATTTAACTGTACATCTAAAATGCCCTTTGTATCAAAACAGGAAATATTATATTCATGTTGATTTGGAAGCTGTTCCTGATAAATATAATTTGGTTTTTCTATGTAGATAACTGAATTATCAGAAGAAAGCATTTCAATTTTTTCCTCACTAACCCGAATTACAGCATAGTTAGCCAACAGACCTGTATATACAAAGTTATATCGCTCGGCTAATTCAGATATATCTCCGGAATATTTTATCAAAAGCTCCCATTCATCGTACTCTTCGATGTATCCAACATTTAAATCAAGGGATTTTTCCCTTACATATTCTTCGGTATCCAGGGCAAGCCCTAAATCTGCACTAATCTTGTTTTCATCCAATACAAAACCTCCATTTGTTTTATGTTTTGACGAAGAGCATAATTCCAATTTACCGCAAGTCTTGAATACGATGTCGAATTTAGTTGAAATAATATGAAATTACCATACATTAAACGACCTTTTTTTCATAACTGAGTAACTATAATTTTCTCAGTAACAGGGAGGTGAACATGACTTACATAGTATATGCCGACATCATGTTCTTTCGTAACGTGATAATAAATCTGGCAATATTATATGTCTCTAATAAGCTTCTTGACCATGGTCTAACTTTAGTAAAAATATTGCTCTACTCAAATATTTTGGGATTAGCATCTGTGATGGTTGAGATATTTACACTTAATTTAAACATATATATTCATCATATATTATATGCTTTAACCTATAGCATTATGTATTGTTTAATATTTAAATGTAAAAATCTCATTCAATTTGTCTCAACCTATGCAGCCATTTTTATGGCCACATTATTGATATACGGATTATTTTCCCTGAAACCAATTTCCAAAAGCAATATTTGTCATATTGTGTTATGTCTTTGCGGATTATATGCAATATGCAAAATAATCGGCATTAATAAAACCAAGAGTGCCAGAAGTCAAAATACATATAATATAAGAATTTCCTATAACGGTTGTGAAATTGAAACCATAGGATATATGGATACCGGCAATTGCTTAACTGATTATACAGGAAAACCAGTGATAATCATTGACTACAGGCTAATGAACACATTTTTACAAGAGGAAGCATATTACTATGTAAAACAATATCATTATTCAGGCCTTTTTGAATACGAGAAAATGAAGAAGTTTGTCCGGGAAGGGTTTTATCCATTGGCATATCATACCCTGAGTTCAAAGGCCTCGATTATCCCGGTGTTTAAGTTGAATAAACTAACTTACACAGATAACAACAGGACCTATTCAAACGTGGCTGTTGGAATTAGTCGGTTTAAACTAACCAATAAATTAAATTATGGGATTTTACTTAATGAAAGCTTAAAACCATATTAGAGAGGAGAATTCAAATGATTAGCATTGTTAGTAATAACAAATTTAGTTTCAATATCAAAAGCTTTGCAAATTTCATACTATTCCCAAAAAATGAAGTACATTATATAGGTGGCTCAGAAATACTTCCTGCTCCACTGTCTAATGAAGAAGAGGCAGAGCTTCTGGAGGAACTTAGCGAAGATAATCTTAATGTCAAAAAAACACTTATCGAGCATAATCTGAGATTAGTGGTGTACATAGCCAAAAAATTCGATAATACCGGTGTTGGGGTTGAAGACTTAATATCGATAGGTACAATCGGTCTAATAAAAGCAATAAACACTTTTAAAACAGATAAAAATATCAAGCTTGCAACCTACGCCAGCAGATGTATTGAAAATGAAATACTCATGCATCTGAGAAGAAGCTCAAGAACCAGAGTCGAGGTTTCCTTTGACGAGCCTCTTAATGTTGATTGGGATGGTAATGAGCTCTTATTGTCTGATATTCTTGGAACTGATGACGATGTAATATATAAGGATATTGAGGATGAAATTGACAGAAATCTGTTGGAGCAGGCTATGGATATTTTATCTGAACGGGAAAGAACAATTATTGAGCTCAGATTTGGTATTGGCAGGGATGATGAGGAAATGACCCAGAAGGAGGTTGCTGATTTATTGGGTATTTCACAATCCTATATCTCACGTCTTGAAAAGAAAATTATCAAACGACTAAAGCGGGAAATGATAAGACTTAGTTAAACAAAACGGAGGCCTTGTATATACAAGACCTCCGAACTTTTATTTCATGCCGGTGGTGGGACTTGAACCCACACGCGTTTACCCGCAACAGATTTTGAGTCTGCATCGTCTGCCATTCCGACACACCGGCCAGCCTGCTAAATATAGCATAGATTTAGGCATGTGTCAAGAATTACTCTTCAATCTTCTTTGCAACCACTACATATCTTCCATTCTCAACATGATATGAACAGGTTGACAGTGTTATCAGCTTGTCTCCATATTCTGCACCTGAGGTTTCGTATGGAGTAAGGGCCATACAGTTCTTTACATAGTTGTCAAAGGCTGCTTCATTCTTAGCATTGAAGAAGGTGTAATATTTAAAGCCGGTATACTCCTGCTCATATATCTGTGTCTTAAAGGCTGCAATAACCTCATATTTACCATCTCCATAGAGGGTGTCAAATTCTATATATTTATGCTCCTTATAGTATTCCTCATCTGAATACTCGCTTAGCTCATGGAACATCTTTCCTGTCTGCATATGATGTCCGTAAATAATAATATTATCACTAGGCTTCTCAATATCAGAAGATGTGTCAACAAATATTGTACCTGCTCGGCTGTAATTCTTATCAAAATCCTTATAGAGATAATATTCCTCATATCTTGGTGTCATCATTACAGGATAATCAATAATAGTGTCATCAATTTTTATCCAGCCGATAAAATCCGGGTTCATGGAATAAAGCTGTGCAAATTTTGACTGAATAATCTTGCCGTCTATCTCAACAAACTTAGGCTCAGAATCACCATCAGAAGCCACATCTGCATCTATAGGTGTTGCACCGATTGACGAGTAGTCAAAATCTGCATCCTCGGTTGTCAAATCTCGCAATTCGTTAAATCTCTTTTCACTCTTATAGCTTGAGTAATAATATACAAAGAGATAAATCGCACAGCCCAAAAATATAGCAAAGAAAACAAGCATGAGCACCGTATATATAACGCGTTGCTTTTTGCTGCGTTTTCTGCTTTTCTTTTTGTTGCTTTTCTTTTTGATATTTTTATTTTTGCCATTCTTTTCAGAGCTGTTCTTTGTCTTTTGGGAGCTTTTTTCTGTTTTATCAGTTTCTGATAGTTCCGGTTCCGTTTTGATAAGCTCGATTTTATCTACTTCCGGTTCCATATTATCTGTTACATTATCTTTTTCTTTTATACTCATATTTCTTTCCCTTTTTATTATGATACCTATTTACAAAATAAAACCCGATTAAATCGGGTTTTATTTTGTTCACCATTTAAAAATATTTCTTACTTCCCCACAGATTACTTTGCTTTAAAGCGGTATACTCTGAATACGCCTGTTCCAAAATCTGCTTCTCATTAGGAAACTTAAGAAGGTGATATGCCTCATGGTACTTGTAGTAACCCGAGTCCAAAAAATACTCTTCTCTTTGTGGTTTGCTATAATAGCTGTCCGCCATCATAAGATACCAGTGAACATCCTTGTTCACAACATCATATGAAGTGTTAAAGGTATAATTGCTTTTGCCTACATATTTAATTATCTGTGCATTAACACCGGTTTCTTCCCTGACCTCTCTAAGAGCTGTCTCATTATGCTGCTCATCCTTCTCAACAGTTCCCTTTGGAAGAACCCATCCTTCATACTTGTTCCTGTAATTTTTGTAAAGTAATAAAATCTTACCTCTATAGATTACCACACCACCACAGCTAGTTGCCTCGATCATTGCAATCCCTCCTGCAAGTCTATATATTGGTGTGTCTAAATTGGTATTATTATATCAGAAAATCTGTTCATTATCAAGGCTTAGTAAAATTTTACTTATCAATATTGTAATAAGCATCAAATACCTGCTTTGCTACCCATGTTCCCGACACATTGGATATATTATCCGAATTCTCAACAATCGCACACACCACCAGGTCAGGGTCATCAGGATTTGAGAATCCAACAAACCAGGAATTACAATTACCCTCGTTGTCATATTCTGCTGTTCCGGTTTTTCCTGCCATATCATAAGGAGCATTAGCAAAGCTCTTTGAAGCGGTTCCATAATCACACACTGTCTTCATATATTCTGTCATTATCTCCGCTTCCTCCGGCGTCAACAGGCTTCCGTATTCACTGCTCTTGAATTTTTTTACCGTTACGCCATCATCATTTTCGATTTTCTCTATAAGATACGGCTTCATAAGAACACCGCCATTGGCAATGGCACAGCTAATCAGAGCATTATGCAAAGGTGTTATCTGGGTATCTCCCTGTCCGAAGGCTGTCACGACTACCTCCTCCGGTCTGCTGTCCTCATCAATTACAAAGCTTGATTTAGAATAACCGCCACTGTATGGAAGCTCACTATTAAACAGAAGCTCCTCTGCAGTATTGTGATATGAGGTAAGGTCAAAGCTTGTACTTATATTTGAAAATGAGTTATTGCAGGAATATGCCAGCGTATCCTTTAAGGTCTGTGTTCCATGGGCAATTTTATTAGGACAATTTATCTCCACATTGGCAAATACACTACTGCCGTTACAGGTATATGCATATCTGTCATAGGTTGTTGGATTCTCACGAATATACTCCAGCAGGGTTACAACCTTAAAGGTTGAACCCGGTGTATACAAGCCCTGAGTAGCCCTGTTTAACAGGACAGTACTTTCACTACCCTCATCTGTCTGAAGATACTCCCACAGTGAATCTATGTTATTGGGGTCATAATCCGGCTTTGAAACCATAGCCAGAATCTTCCCTGTGGAAGGTTCTATGGCAATGACAGCCCCCTTATTATTGCCCAAGGCATCATAGGCTGCCTTCTGCAGATCAAAATTGATGGTTGTAACCAGGTTATCTCCACGATTTTTGGTTTCATTAATCTCGTTATATAACCGTTCCAATAAATTGACATGGGATCTGAGCATATAAAAATTACCCTGTAATTCAAGACCGGCTCTTCCATATCCGTCATAACCCACAACGTGTGCGAACATATTTTTATACGGATAGTTTCTTGTGGTATTACCTTCCTCATCCGTAACACTCTCAGCTATAACAACACCGTCAGAGGTTATTATATCTCCACGTTCAACCACATCAGAAAATGAATCCTGACGAATATTTCTGGAATTTGCGATAACTGTCTCTGCCTTAAACTGCATAAAATATATAACGTATCCGATAAGACCGACAAATACAAACACCATCATATAGGTTGTAACAAGAATTGGAATATTCTTTTTCTTGTTATTACGAGCCTTTTCCTTTTCTTTTTTCAGAAATTCCTCATCTTCCATCGATATTCTGTTGTCTGATTCTTTCTTTTTCTTTCTCATTTTTTATCGCCTCTTTATTAGAGATTATACATGCTGTCTGCACAAATCCAAACATAATTAAGGTACTGAAAACTGAGCTTACACCATAGCTGACAAGGGGAAGTGTAACTCCCGTTGAAGGAATGAATTTGGTTACACCCCCTATATTAAGCAGTGACTGTATAACAAATATCATTCCAAAGCCATAGGTCATATATTTATAAAAAGGATTTCTGCATTTCATTGCAACATTTGCAAAGGATATAAAAATACTTAGGAACACAAGAATTAAACAGAGTCCAAACAATACGCCCATTTCCTCACAGATTGCCGAAAAAATGAAATCACTTTCACTGACGGGGATTGTGTTTGCCTTACCGAGCGTAAGACCCGACCCCATATATCCACCTGTACCCAATGCAAACAGGGATTGGGATACCTGATATCCGCCTGTGTCAATAAAGGCAAAGGGATCCTTCCATGCCTCAACTCTTACCATGACATGGCTGAAAAGTGTGTCCTTAAACAATAAATAGCCTAATCCAACGGCTGCCACGCCAAGGGATATTCCTCCTATTAGGAATACAGGCCTTGAGGTGGCAAGATAAACCATACAGACATAGGTTAAATAAAATATAACTGCAGCACCCAAATCCTTCTCCAGTACAAGTACGCCCATAAAGCCCGCTGAAATGACTGCATTAACAAATAAATCCCCTATGGTATTGGCCTTTACCAGCATACTCGCCACAAACATTACGAACAAAATTTTAACAAACTCCATCGGCTGAATGGTCAGTGAACCGATTTTAATCCAGTTTCTTGAGCCATAGGCTGAGAATCCGATACCCGGCAGGAAAACCGTAATAAGTAATATTATACCACCTATCCCATAATAAATGCCCAAATCCTTCGCCTTTTTAAATCGGATAAAAATAGCCGGAATAAAGGATGTTACCAAAAGAGCTATTGTAGCCAAAATAAACTGCTTCATGGCCAGATTAAAATTAAGTCTTGTAAGTATGATATAACCTATCAATAACAGAAATGCCGAATTGTTAGTCAGCAGTCTTGAGGATTCCTTATATATGGAATGGTACACAACCATATAAAATACAGCTACAAAAATCTGCAAACCATAAAACACCAGTATTTTTAAGGAGCCATCCCTCAGGTATAAGGTCAAATAGCATAAAAAGTGTATCAGGAACACATATACAATCTGCTTATTCAGCTTCGTGGTTTTCTCCTC
>JBJENB010000096.1:0-1992 GCA_051879975.1 Wujia sp. | reverse complement strand
CATCCAAATATCCCTTGACATTGGAAATTGCGATTCCCATCAGTCTCTCCCTTGCCTCATGGGACGCCCATGCAATATGTGGTGTTACAATCAGGTTCTTTGCTCCAAACAATGGGCTATCTTTGGACATCGGTTCACTGCTTATAACATCAAGAGCTGCTCCTGCCAGCTTACCTGAATGAAGTGCTTCCACCAGTGCTGTTTCATCCACGAGGCCACCTCGTGCAGTATTGATAAGCCGTGCACCATCCTTCATCTTGGCAATCGTTTCTGCATTGATGAGCTTTTCGTTCTCCTTCGTAAGCGAACAGTGAAGGGTAATTACATCGGACTGTTCCAGCAGTTCATCAAGGCTTACCCATTTTGCCTTTATCGGTGCTGCCTTCTTCGTTCTGCTGTACAGAAGCACCTCCATGCCAAATGCCAAAGCTATTTCCGCTACCTTGGCACCTATGCTTCCATAACCAATGATACCGAGGGTCTTATTCTTTACATCCACAAGTGGTGTTAACCAATAGGAAAAGTCCGGATGCCTGCTCCAGCCTCCCTCCATAACAGATGCCGTGTGGATTCCGACCTGATTACACATCTCAAGCATAAGTGCAAATGTAAACTGAGCGACTGCATCTGTACCATATCCCGGAACATTTGTCACAACAATTCCCAGTTCCTTTGCTGCCTCCACATCTACCACATTATATCCGGTTGCTATTACTCCTATATATTTTAGTTGGGGACAAGCCTTCATAATTGCTCCTGTAATCACTGCCTTGTTGGTTATGACAATGTCAGCATCCCTCATACGCTCCTCTACCTGCTCCTGTGGTGTTCTATCATATACTGTTATTTCACCAAAGCTTTTAAATCCATCCCAGCTTAAATCACCCGGATTCAGCACCTGACCATCCAACACTATTATTTTGTGGTTCTGATAAGCAGCCTCGTCCTTTATACTTTTGTGGTTTTGTATTTCTTCGTCATTGATTTCTTCCTCGCAACCACCTTGCGCTTCATCCTTTTTCTTCTGTGCAATTATAAGCTCTGCATGGGCAGCAAAAAAATCCTCCTCCCTGCGCCTGCTCTCTTCCTTCATTTTCTTGGCCTTTTGAAATGTATATATAAAAAAGGCAATTACAATTCCAATGATAAATATTGTCAACAGCTTTGGTGCCAGCATCGCTCCGATTTTTGTCAATATCATGATTTCATCCCTCCCTACAACAATTCCCAGGAACATAATAAATGTATCATATTCCTGGGAAGTTGCTTTTATTTTATATATTCTATTTACAACGCTGCCTTAATAGCCTCAAGAAGCTCATCATACTCCTCGAAAGCAGGAAGCTCCGGATGTGCTGCCTTGATTGCATCTGTACTCTTGAAGAGGAAGCCCGCTTTACTTGCCTCAATCATTCCCAGATCATTAAAGCTGTCCCCACTTGCTATGGTCTCAAATCCACATGACTGCAATGCTCTGACAGTAGTATATTTTGACTTTTCACATCTCATCTTAAAGCCTGTAACCTCACCTGACTCTGAAACCACAAGCTCGTTACAGAATATGGTAGGCCATCCAAGCTTCTCCATAAGCGGCTTAGCAAACTGTGTAAATGTATCACTGATTATGATAACCTGTGTGATTGAGCGAAGCTCATCAAGAAACTTTTTAGCCCCCGGAAGAGGGTCAATCTTCGCAATTGTATCCTGAATCTCCTTAAGACCCAATCCATGCTCCTTAAGTATTCCAATTCTCCAATTCATAAGCTTATCATAATCCGGCTCATCACGTGTTGTTTTCTTAAGCTCAGGAATTCCACTTGCCTCAGCAAATGCTATCCATATCTCCGGTACCAATACTCCTTCTAAATCCAAGCAAACTACGTTCATCCTGTTCTCCCTTTCATCCTGCCTTATTTTTATCATTAAACGCGCATGAAGCAAATATATTGTATGATAAAACCATATAAAAATCAATTCTTCACACATGAAATT
>JBJENB010000095.1:0-7662 GCA_051879975.1 Wujia sp. | reverse complement strand
AAATGCACAGTTTCCTCCAGCTCTTAATACCATGGTCTTATGCTTGTCAATTGGATTCCCCTCCTGGTCAACTGCCTTATCTCCCCATATAGCATATTCAAAATATTTTTGACCATAATCCTGCCTGGCATAGAGTCTAAAACTCTTCTGCAAGTCCGACCTTGAATAATTTCCCTGAATTCTAATTCCACAATCTTGATTTATTACAGAGGTCATTCCGGAACCATCAGTCTCAAAAAACTCAATGTGAGCCTCCCTCTCCCAGTCTCTGCCCCTCTGATTATAGTTTGCCGGAAGCTTTCTGGTGGTCTCCGCATCGAAGTTAGGATTACAGCCAGAGTGCCCTCCGCAGCATAACAGCTTTCCTTAATCCCATAAATGTGCTCCTCAGGAGTTCCAATGAAATATGTCCTGGTACCTATTAAGGTTGTAGCATCACCATTTCTGTCCGTAATCATAATTGGTTCGGTATACTCAATTGCTGTGGGACTGTTAAGAGGATTACTGCCATCCGTTGTATAATAAATAGTGTAACCATCACAGGCCGAAAGCTCCAGCTGGAAATTTTCCTCATAGATTCCGTTTTCTACAGAAAAAATAACCTCAGCACTGTCTACCTCTTCCTTTTTTTGCACATTTTCTGCCCCACATCCCGATAAAATGAACACAGTCACACAGGATATTAAAGGTAAAAATATTTTTCTCATTTTAATTCTCCGATTTATCAGTCCTCTCCAAACACTAGCTTCTCAAATTCTTCTACAGGTATCGGCTTAGAAAAATAATATCCCTGTGATATCTTACAGCCATTATCATAGAGAAAATCTGCCATGTCCTTGGTTTCTACACCCTCTGCAATAATGTCCATACCCAAATCACCGGACATTGCAATTACATGGGATACCACAATCTTCCCATTTTGATTATCCATACATTCGTTCAGAAAGCTTCTGTCTATCTTAAGCACATCAAATGGTGTATCCTTCAATGTATTCAAAGAAGAATATCCTGAGCCAAAATCATCCATCATAAGGGTAAATCCATTATCCTTAAATGCCCTTACATAGCTTAAGGTTTCTTCACTTTCTGTTGTCTCTGTTATTTCTATCTGTAAAAGCTCAATCGGTATTTCATACTTATCAACTAAGCTCCTGATGTATCCTACAACATCCACCTTATCAAGATAGGTTCTTGATACATTTACAGATATGGGAACCACATTTTTTCCCGCTTCAAGCCAGCCTCTTAGAATCTTACATACACTCTCCCACATATACTGGTCAAGCTTAAGTATAAATCCATTTTTCTCAAACACCGGAACAAAGGTCATCGGTGATTTTATCCTTCCGTCTCTGTCAATCCATCTGACAAGAGCCTCTGCACCAACAATCTTTGCGTGCATTTTGTCATATTCATACTTGGGTTGAAGATATACATGGAATTCACCATTGGCTAGGGCATCCTCCTCCCTCTCCTCTATGGCACCTGACTCCTTGACACTCTTCATAAGCGTGTCCTCATAGAAAACAGCTCTCTTGGTTACCGTTCTCTTGCTCTCCATACGGGCGAGACCTGCTTCGTCCCCATGTAATCTATAGGTCGTCGAGGTTCCCGGAGCAATACTGATTCCATAGGACATATTAAATCTTATATCCTTATATCTGTGAAGCCTTGCATCCAACATCTCTATAAAATCCAATATTTCCTGTCTGTCGTTATAATATGTAACCACCTGAAATATATCTGATGTGAGTCTGCAGAACAAATGATTCTCATCACACATAATCTTCAATGTATCGTTTATGTAGGTCAATATTTCATCACCTACATCGCAGCCATATTTCTCATTAATGTATCTGAACTTTCTGATATCAAACTGAATAAATGCATAGTCCCTATCGGGATTTGCTTTAGTAAACTTTGCTATCCTATTGATGTAAATTGCCGGATTCTTGTCGTTGGAAAAGCTCTCAAGTATCTCCCTATATTCTATCTCCTTTTTTCTCAATGGCTTTATTACTCCAACATATCTCTCAATAAGACCTGCATCATTAACCTCAAGATAAACCAAAACCGAACAGAATATCATCTCACCATCACGATTTCTAATCCTGATTACCGTCTCCACATCGTCCATATTGATTGGTTCTCTTCTGCCCTGTTGGATTCTTTCGTATATATTTATCATTTTGCCTACATCCCTGCTGTCTACGCAATCACCATTATATAATTCATATAAAATGTCGCAGTTTTCCTTCATTAAAACTTCAGGTAATATATTATTATCCTCCATCAAATATGAATTTGTAGAGAAATCACCAAAGAATCTGACAGCATCAAAATGAGACTTTCTGATATTCATTATTTTTTTTCTATTTTCCATCAGAATTCTACCCCCCTCAATCATAGTTACTTCCCATACAATCTAAGATAACCATATTATACCATATATTTATTATTTCATCATTAAAAAAAATTGTATGATTTTTAATTTTTTAAAGACAAAAGTAATAAAAAGAGTTATTATAGTAAAGCATGTGTTTTAAATAGAAATTTTTTACATATAAGATAATTTGGAGGATATAAAATGTCGCTTATAGAGGTCTTCTCCCTATTGGGAGGTGTCGGATTATTTCTTTATGGTATGAGTATCATGTCCACGGGTTTAAAAAACGCCTGTGGAAACAATCTGCAGAACATACTTGAGCAGGCTACAAAAAACAGATTTATAGCTATTGTAGCCGGGCTTTTGGTTACAATACTTATCCAGAGCTCTTCTGCCACAGATGTAATGGTTATCGGCTTTGTTAATTCCGGATTAATGAGTCTTCAACAGGCAGTGGGAGTAATTATGGGAGCTAATATCGGTACTACCATCACTGCTCAGATAACCGCATTTAAGCTAAGCTCCTACACTCCTCTTGTGCTTTTCATAGGTGCTGTCATGTACCTGTTTATGAATAAGCCTTTTGTAAAGCATGTAGGCTCCATTATCATGGGCTTTGGTATGCTTTTCACAGGAATTACCCTCATAAAGCAATCAATTGCTCCTCTTTCAGAAAGTCAGGGCTTTATAGATTTCATATCCACACTAAGTGCCCCTTGGCTTGCGGTTTTATTCGGAATAGGATTTACCGCTCTCGTTCAGAGCTCATCCTCTTCCATTGTAATCTTCCAGGCCTTTGCCATACAGGGGTTGCTGGATTATAAAACAGCCGTTTACCTTGTAATTGGTGCAGCAATCGGTTCCGTTACACCTAACCTTCTCGCTGCATTAACTGCAAACAGAAATGGTAAGAGAACTGCCATATTAAATCTTCTCTTTAACCTTTTTAGAGCAGCATTATTGATAATACTGATTAATGTATTTCCAATTATTACTGATACAATTCAGAAGCTTTCTCCTGATAATATCGGAAGACAGATAGCTAATACCCATACTATCTTCGCAATTATTGCGGTATTGGTTGCGGCTCCATTTGCAGGTTACATTGTTAAGCTGTCAGAGAAGGTTATCCCTGTTAAGCCGGAGGAAAGCAAGGAAAAAGAGGATCGAACACTTATATACATGACTCAGCTCACAAGAGTTCCTGCAAATGTTGCCCTTAATCAGACCCAGAGAGAGATTACAAGAATGGGCAGAATTGCGGCTGAAAATCTGGAGCGTTCTATTGACTGCTTCTTTCATTATGATGAGGATAAGATTGTGGCAGTTCATAGCAATGAGGAAACCGTTAATATCCTCAATCACGCCATAGCCGATGCTATGGTTCAGTTAAGAACCCTGGATCTCTCACAGGAGAACATGAGACGAGTTTCCATGATGACTATAGCTGTTACAGACATAGAAAGAATATCAGACCATGCTGAAAATATCGTTGAATACATAGAAAAAATGCATAGCACAAGGGCTGAGCTTTCCGCCCCTGCCATTGAGGAGCTGAAGGCTATGTCAGCTGATACAATAGAAGCTACATATCTTGCCCTTGAAATCTTTGAATCCGAGAACTACAGCAAGCTTGAACATATGGAGCAGCTTGAACAGCAGGTTGATGATTATGAGCAGACTCTTATTCACAACCATATTGAGAGACTTATGCAGGCAAACTGTAATCCACTGAGCGGTGTTATTTTCTCAGATATTGTTACAGATCTGGAGAGATGTTCAGATCATGCAATCAATCTCGCCTATGCCCTTAAGGAGAGACCTGAAAAGCTCAAATAAATATGTTGTTCTCATTTTATATTGATATGCTATTGATTTTTAAAGTAAAATAAACTATTCTATTGCCGTAATGTTTTCATTATGCAAACCATAATTATGCAAGGATGTTTTACATCCTTTCAAGTAATAAAAATAATATGATTGAGAGGTAACTATAATGACTGGTAACGAAATTAAGCCTATCAAGGAAGGCAAGGTACGTGAAATCTATGATAATGGTGACAGCTTGATAATGGTTGCAACCGACCGTATCAGCTGCTTTGATGTAATATTAAATAACATCATCAATAAAAAGGGTACGGTTCTTACTCAGATGTCAAAATTCTGGTTTGACATGACAGCAGATATCCTTCCAAATCACATGATTTCAGCTGATGTTAAGGATATGCCCGAATTTTTCCAGCAGGAAAGATTTGATGGGAACAGCATGATGTGCAGGAAGCTTGAAATGCTTCCCGTTGAGTGTATCGTACGTGGATACATAACAGGTAGCGGTTGGGCAAGCTACAAGGAAAATGGTACAGTATGTGGTATAAAGCTTCCTGATGGTCTCATTGAATCTGACAAGCTTCCTGAACCGATTTACACTCCTTCCACTAAGGCTGAGCTCGGTGACCACGATGAGAATATTTCATTTGAGCAGAGCATAGAGCATCTTGAGAAAGCATATCCCGGCAAGGGACTTGAATATGCTACCAAGCTCAAGGATTACACTATAGCACTTTATAAAAAATGTGCTGATTATGCTCTCACTAAGGGTATTATTATTGCAGATACAAAATTTGAATTTGGTCTTGACGAGAATGGCAATATCGTTCTCGGTGATGAAATGCTTACTCCTGACAGCTCTCGTTTCTGGCCGGCAGAGGGATACGAAGCAGGTCACGGACAACCATCCTTTGATAAGCAGTTTGCAAGAGATTGGCTGAAGGCTAATCCGGGTAATGACTGGACTCTTCCACAGGATATCGCTGACAAGACAATTGCCAAATATCTTGAAGCTTATGAGTTACTTACAGGCAAGAAATTAGCATAGTATTTTTATACTTAGACAGGCACCATAACAAAGCTATTATAACTTTGTTATGGTGCCTGTTTTTCTTCATATTCACATCATAATAATCTGCCAATGGAAATGTTATTTTCCAAAGTAATTTGCCACTTCCTTGAGATGCTCAACTATCGGCAGATGCTGTGGACATACCTTCTCGCATTGCCTGCAGCCAATACAGTCACTTGCCTTTCCGGTATTTTTAATTAGATTTTCATAGTATTCTCCCTGAGGAGTCCACCCCTTAGTTTCCACCTCCTGCTTATCAGCATTATAAAGTGAAAAACATTTTGGAATAGGTATCTTCTTAGGACATCCACCGATACAATACTCACATCCGGTACACGGGATTGCTATGCTTCCATTTATTATATTGACTGCTTTTCTGATAAGGTCATGTTCTTCTTCATTTATTGGTTTAAAATCTGACATATATCCGGTGTTATCCAGAACCTGTTCCATATTGCTCATACCGCTTAATACCAGACATACATTGTCAAGACTTGCTGCAAAACGCACTGCCCAGGAAGGTATAGACGCCTCACTGTTATACTTCTTAAACATACTATCCACACTGTCAGGAACATTTGCAAGTGTGCCACCCTTGACAGGCTCCATAACAATAACAGGAATATTGTGTTTACAGGCAACCTCATAGCATTTACGTGACTGAATGGCATTGCTGTCCCAATCAAGATAATTAATCTGCAGCTGAACATATTCAAACTCCGGATGCTGGGTCAAAATCTTATCAAGAAGCTCTGCATTATCGTGGAAGGAAAAAGCAATATGCTTTACCAACCCCTGTCTCTTCTTCTCCTGTATCCAGTTAAAGCAATCCAGCTTTTCATATACCTCAAGACTATGAGAATTTATATCATGTATCAGATAGTAATCAAAATACGATACTCCGGTCTTTGCTCTCTGCGTATTAAATATCTTATCCCTGTCCTCCTTTGTCCTAATAAATCCGGAATGAAGCTTAGTAGTCAGGGTAAACTTATCCCTCGGATATCTGTCAACCAAAATTTCCTTGGTGGCATTTTCGCTACTGAAGCCACAGTACATCCATGCTGTGTCAAAGTAGGTAAAGCCTCTTTCAATAAACGCATCCACCATCTTCTTACAAAGCTCAAGATCAATTTTTGAGGGATCCTTCGGGTCAAGAGAAGGCAATCTCATCAAGCCGAAGCCAAGCTTCTTTTCACTTATCATATTCTTCCTCCTGTATTTTCATATACCTGTCTTTATTCTTTGTATTTTATTTCATTTTTCTGTACTGTAAGTTTACTATATTTTTATATACATATCTAGTGGTTATTTTTATGAGAAAGATATCTCTCCAGCTCAGTTGCCGCTACTGCACCATCTGAAACCGCTGTCACTACCTGCCGAAGCTTCTTCCTGCACACATCTCCCGCTCCAAACAATCCATCCACAGAGGTTCTCTGATTAATATCTGTAATCAGATAGCCCCGTTCGTCAAGCTCGGCAATGGTTGCCACCATCTCTGTTGCCGGTACATATCCCGCAAAGACAAATACACCGAAATACTCATCCTTGTATACACTATATTCCTTGGTCTCTCCTGTCTTGTTATTTCTGTAAATCATTTTCCGTAGGGCATCATCACCTGAAACCTCCACAACCTCAGTATTATTTAACACCGTTATTTTAGGATTGCTTCTTGCTTTGTCTGCAATCGACCTTGCACAGGAAAAATCATCCCCTCTCATCATAATTGTTACATGTCGTGCATACTGAGTCAAAAATTCACTTTCCTGAGCAGCTGCATATCCCCCACCTATGACAAAGACCTCCTTATCTCTGAAAAATCTTCCGTCACAGGTAGCACAATAGGCAACCCCACGTCCCTTATATTCCTGCTCCCCTATGAAACCAACCTTTCTTGGATGAGCTCCCGTGGCAAGCAATACACCTCTGCATTCAAGAATTCCATCGTCAGTTGTAAGCTTTTTTATTTCCTCGTCCATGTCAATATCTGTTACCTCAGTCATGAGGAATTCTGCCCCGAAGCGCTCTGCCTGTTTCTTCATTTCCATGGTCAGCTCTGCGCCGCTTACATCCGTTATACCGGGATAGTTGTCTATCCTGGCAGTTATCGTTATCTGTCCACCTATTTTTTCTTTTTCAACAACTAAAACCTTATAATTTGCTCTTGCCAGATAAATGGCAGCTGAAAGACCTGCCGGTCCTCCGCCTATTATTACTACATCATACATAATTCACCATTCCTTTTATGATTCCTAATTAGGCAGTGTTATACCTAAAATATATTTACAGGACACTTTGAATTAGTATTTACTTTAGTCTTAAAATTACTCATTACAGGTCAGAATTTTTTATAACCGACTTTTTAGCTTAC
>JBJENB010000094.1:0-2004 GCA_051879975.1 Wujia sp. | reverse complement strand
AATATACCTCACAGGGTCAATGGCCTCCTGTGTTGCTCCTGCAGTAACAAGCACCTTCTTGCCTAAAAGATCCTTATCCTTTGCACAGGCTCTTAAAATGTACTCCACAAGGTCGCTTTCCTTAGGAAGCTTCCCCTTCCCATTGACACGACATGCCAGAAATCCCACATCCGCCTCTATTATCTCGTATCCAAAGCTTCTAAGCTTCTTCATATTATCCTGCACAATCGGGTTATCATACATATTCGTATTCATCGAAGGAGCAATCAGCACCGGACATCTCGCCGGCAAAACCGTGGTGGTCAGCATATCGTCGGCTATACCATTGGCGATTTTACCCACAACATCAGCGCTGGCAGGAGCAATAAGCATGGCATCCGCAGTGGTACCAAGTGTTACATGGGGAACATGAAGCTCCATACTCCTGTCAAAGGTGTCAGTATAGCATCTGTTTCCGGTCAATACCTCAAAGGTTTCCGGAGTAATAAAATGCGTGGCATTTTCAGTCATGACTACATGTACATCTGCATGCAGCTTCACCAGCATGCTTGCCACATTAGCCATCTTGTATGCCGCTATTCCACCGCTTATTCCCAGTACAATTCTCTTACCCTCTAACATACAGTATCCTCCTAATCCCTATCTGTCCATGTCCTCTAAAAGACCATGCTTCTCATAGTTCGTGATTCTTGAAATCTTGTTATTATCATCCACAAATACAACCTTGGGTTTATTTTCCTTGTATTCCTCCGGAGTCATTTGCGCATAGCACATGATGATTATTTTGTCACCGGTCTGGGACATTCTGGCTGCTGCTCCGTTCAAACAAATCATGCCGGAACCCCTCTCTCCTGCGATTACATAGGTTTCAAATCTGCTTCCATTGTCAATATCAACAATCTGAACCTTCTCATATTCAAGTATTCCGGAAGCCTCCATCAAATCCTCATCAATCGTAATACTGCCTACATAATTTAGCTCAGCCTGAACGACAGTTGCTCTGTGTATTTTACTTTTCAGTACATTTAATAGCATAAGTCAATCCTTTCTCTTTAAACAGTTGCGTGGAAATTATCAATTAAACGTGCTTCTCCGCCAATCTTAACTGCAATGGCACAGAGAATATCTCCCTTTATCTCCTCAATGCTCTTCATGGTGTTTACATCAACTATCTCAACATATTCAATTACAGCCAGGGGCATTGTATTGATTAGCTCTCTCATGGCAGCTGTAACCTTAGCTGCACTTCTCTCTCCGTCCTCAATCATCTTCTTGCCCATAAAGATAGCCCTGCTAAGAATTACGGCCTGTTTTCTTGACTCAGGGGAAAGATAGGTATTTCTTGAACTCTTTGCAAGTCCATCCGCCTCTCTGATTATAGGGCATCCGACAATTTCAATATCTATATTGAGGTCTGTAACCATTCTCTTGATAACTGCAAGCTGCTGTGCATCCTTCTCACCAAAGTAAGCCCTGTCAGGCATTACAATATTAAACAGCTTATTTACGACGGTACACACTCCTCTAAAATGTATTGGTCTCGATAACCCGCAGAGAGCATTGGTAAGTCCGTTCATATCTACAAAGGTGCAAAAACCGTCCTTGTACATTTCCTCCGGCTCCGGGTGAAATATAAGATCCGCTCCTGCATTTGTAACAAGCTTGGTATCTGCCTCAAGGTCTCTTGGGTAGCTTGCCAAATCCTCTGTAGGTCCAAACTGCATCGGATTTACAAATATACTGACTACAGTTACATCATTATCCTCCACTGACCTTTTGATTAAGCTTTCATGTCCTTCATGGAGATAACCCATGGTAGGTACAAGTCCTACTGTCTTACCCTCTTTACGTCTTGCCTTAACAAACTCTCTTACCTCAGCTATTGTAGCTACAACCTTCATGTCATTTCCTCCGTTCTTATTATTATCTACCCGATAACTTCTATGTTTAAAATACTTAAACGCTTTTATAAGTTGTTTTCAATATTATTTGGTTCACATATAA
>JBJENB010000093.1:0-2012 GCA_051879975.1 Wujia sp. | reverse complement strand
GGCTTTCCCTAAACATTTTCCATGATTTTCAACAAGCTCACTGGCCAGTTCATCTCCCTCTTTAGCAGCATCAAAAACAGCCTTTGCAGACACGTACTGAACCTTTCTAAGAATTGATGGCTTGTCAGTATTGTTCAAGGCTCTGTTTGCTAATCGAACAATACCGGTTGCTGAAGTGTACTGTTCCAGACATCCCTTTCTGCCACAGCCACATACCTCAGCTTCATCCTCATTCACCTGAATGTGTCCAATTTCACCACCTGCTCCATTTACACCTGAAAGCATCTTCCCATTTATAATGATTCCACCGCCAACGCCAGTTCCAAGGGTTACCATTACCTGATTTTTATAACCCTTGCCGCCGCCCTGCCACATTTCTCCCAAAGCAGCCATATTAGCGTCATTTCCTGCCTTAACCGGAAGTCCGGTAAGGTTTGAGAGCTCCTCTGCAACATTAAATATTCCCCAGCCAAGGTTAACACATCGAAGAACTGTTCCGTCATCCTTGACAGGTCCCGGTACACCCATACCTATACCCGCAACGTCTGACACATCTATATCCTTCTCAACAAGCTTATCCTTCACAGAAGCTGCTATATCCCCAAGAATAAACTTTCCACCCTCATCAGTTCTTGTGGTAATTTCCCATTTGTCCATCAAATCACCATTAACTGTAAAAAGGCCGATCTTGACTGTTGTTCCTCCAATATCTACTCCAAATACATAATTTGCCATTGTAATCCTCCCGTATATTATTTATTTAAATTCTTTGCAATGTTCTGCGTTACTCTATTATACATCTCCTGTGCCGCATTGTAACCCATCTTTTTCTGCCTATGGTTTACAGCAGCAGATTCTACAATAATTGCAATATTCCTACCCGGACGAATCGGAATTGAATGACATACCACCTTGTTACCAAGAATTTCTGTATACTGGTCTTCCATTCCTAGTCTGTCATAATTAGCATCCTTATCCCATTCCTCAAGGTTAATAACAAGGTCAATGGTCTGAGTCTGCTTCACACCCTCAACACCAAACATTGCCTTCACATCTATGATTCCAATTCCTCTTAGTTCAATAAAATGTCTTGTTATATCCGGAGCCGTTCCGACCAGAGTTTCATCACTCACCTTCTTAATCTCAACCACATCATCAGCAACCAGACGATGTCCTCTTCTGATCAGCTCAAGAGCCGCCTCGCTCTTACCTATTCCGCTATCACCTGTTATCAAAACGCCTTCACCATAACAATCTACCAAAACTGCATGCATGGAAATTCTCGGTGCCAATTCCACATGAAGCCATCTAACTACCTCATGGACAAATTCCGATGTTGTTTCATGAGTATCTGTTAGAATCGGAATTCCATGTCGTCTTCCGGCTTCAATAATAAAATCATATGGTTTTAAATTTCTACAGAAGATAAGGCATGGTATCTTATATTCAAACAGCTTATCAAATATGGCTATATTTTCTTCTTCAGTATGCATATTAGCAATATATGCATATTCTACATTACCGCATATCTGAATACGCGCCGCATCAAAATGCTCAAAGAATCCGGCCAATTGTACAGCCGGTCTGTTCATATTAGGATCCCTAATCAATATACTGTCGGTATCAATCTCCGGAGTATGATTCACAAGATTCATTTTACTGATCAAGTCAGTAACAGTAACACTATATTCTTCTTCCATGTCTGTCCTCCATCTGTCATTTTAAAAGGGGCTGTTCACCACAGCCCCTTTTATTATTGACTATTCCTCAATTTCTGAAGCAGTCTCGTTATATTTTTCAAGGATAAGAGTCTGTATTTTATCTCTTGTAACAGAATTAATTGGATGTGCTATATCTCTATACTCTCCATCCGAAGCCTTTCTGCTTGGCATTGCTATAAACAATCCCTTTTCACCTTCAATTACCTTTATATCATGAACCACAAACTCATCATCAATGGTAATAGATACTACGGCTCTCATTTTACCTTCTTTTGTAACCTTCCTGACCCC
>JBJENB010000092.1:0-7837 GCA_051879975.1 Wujia sp. | reverse complement strand
TGTAACTGCAACTCAGAACAGAGGACATTACAACAGTAGTTCAATTGTAATCAATGGACAGCATTCTTCAATTGACCTTGAAGATACTACAAAGCTTTATCTGGCTGGTAGGGCATACATTGAACTGTCAAAGAAGGTTAATACTTCTGTATCGGATAATGGTGTAATTAGTGAGACATATACCTATGATCCAAGTGGAGCAGATACAGTATTCTTGAGAGATTACAAGACAGCTGAGTCGGTATCACTTAAGCCAAATCAGCTTATGTATGATATTTCCGGTTTGGGAATGGTATATTATACAGAGATTGATGAGACAAACTTCAAGATGGTTATTTCAGCCTCAGATAATGCACCATATAGTGCTATCCTGCTGGAGGAAGGCGATAACACTGATGTTAGGGATTTCTTCTATGAGTATTTTCCAAAGGTTATTTTTAATAACTTTGTACCTTGTACAAGAACCCAGGTTGGAAATAGGGTAGTATACTTTATTGATTTCCAAAGTGCTTATGATCATATGAAGGAGGTAGTCAATTCTTCTTCTGATGTTCTTTACTTAAATGCGGTAGGTAATTCAAAGGCAGGTAACATTGCAGATAATGGTACCGTAACTATGATAGACTATGATGCCTATACTGCACAGTTTGTTATGGATTACTTCTCTGCTACAAGATCAGGCTCAGATGACCTGAAGGCAGCTCTTAATGATGTTACAAATTATAATGATTTTCAAGCAGGTGATATAATTCTTGCAGATGAGGATATATATTCAAGTGGTGTTATTACCGTTAAAGATGGTTCAACAGTAGAAATGAAGGTTCAGAACGATTCTTCAGTAATACAGACACTTTTCGGTGGAGCATGGGAGAGCGACCCGGATATAAATAATCCTTCTGAAATCACGGCGCTTGATATGTCAAATGACCTTGTCAATGAGTTTGTAAGTCTTAAGTGGAATCTTGTAGGCTATGATAAGGTAAGCGATGATGAGAGGGCATATTTAAAGAATGTAATAGCTACATTTGGTGAGTCTGCTATTACACCAATTAACAGATATCTCATTGCAGATAACATTAATAAGAAGCTTGATACTTACATTTCCGGTGGAAGAGTAATAATATCCAATGAAAATGTTACTATATCTGACAGTGATACTGTTGGAATTGTCATAGCTAAGGGTGATGTAACCTTTACAGAGGATGTCAAAACCTTCCAGGGAATCATTATAACCGGTGGAAAGATATTTGTAGGAAAGAATATGACCTCTATATCTGCCGGTAACATGACATGTAAGGCAATTATTGATTACTGTCTTACAAATATGGACAATCCTGATTGTCTCTATGTTCTTTCTGTATTTGAGAAGTACAAGAGTGTAGTTGAGGAATATAACAATCCTACTACGGAATCAACAGATGACAGTGAGGATCCTAATGCTTCTTCTGAAGAGGATGTATTTGAAACCTTCACCGATGGCGGTAATTCAATGACAGTTACAAAGACTATTGAGACAATAGACTATACTGACGTTGTAAGCTTTGCCAATTGGATGAAGAATGTGGGAGGTGACTATGTTGCTCCATAGATTAAGAGATAGGAGAAAATCAAAAGTCATCAACAACAAGGGCTTTTCATTGGTGGAAATGATAATTGTAATTGCCATTATTGCAGTCCTTACAGGTGTTGCGACAGTAACAGTAACACTTATAAATTCTGCTAAGGCTAAGGATGCTTCTATATCCTTTAATTCTGAATTATCAGATTTATCAACCAAAGCTCAAAGTCAGGTGTGTACTAAAGATGATGGGACGACAGAGCCTACATATCTGTACTGCCTGATGGTTTATCAGAAGAATAATGGCAAGTATTACCTAAAGAGAGGCTATTATGATACAGCGGCAGCTCCGGGTACGGACCCATATGTCTTCTTTGACAGCGAGAATAATAATGGAGGAGATGGCATAGGGCTATCCTCAAGAGTAGAGATTCGATATACGGATACAGAGGGAGTAGAAAAGAAGATTGCTTCTTCGGGTTCAGATACCCTCCAACAGGTATATATAGTCTTTAACAGAGATGGAAGAATTCTCGAGGGAGCCGGTACTTTCGGCTTTTACAAGAAAAATGGTAACAATGTAGCAGATGTGGCTGTTAGAAGAAACGGCAGTCACGAGGTTTACTAGATAAGGAGTGATAATCTATGAAGAAAAAGAAATCTTTCAATAGTGGTTACACTCTTATCGAGTTGATAATTGCTATGGCTATACTGGCTTTTTTGATGACAGCACTTAGCTCTATCATGAGTACCAGTGTAATGAGTTTTAAAAAAGCAAAGGCAGATATTGCAGTTCATAATGGAGCACAGGATACCTACAATCAATTGATAGATTCCTTCATGCAGTCAAGTAATGTTGTAATATACGGTTATATTACAACGAACAAGGATGACGAAATTGATTTTTCTGTCAGTGATGTAGATACAGATGTAGCAGTGAAGGGTAACGCAACTTATTTTGTAAAGGATGAGGCCGCAAAGGATGCATTTAAGCTTACACCGGAATATACAGACACCAGTGCAAAATGGGCTTATTTTGAATCCGTTCCTTCTGATGTTGACATATATGTAAAACAGATGATAATAGATGTTCCTGTTGCTATTGATAAGGAAAATGTGCCAGGAGATACAGATCTTAATCCTTTTACAGCTCTTAATTCTTTTACGGGACAGATGGATACGATAACTCAGAAGACAAAGGATTATAGTACAGATCCATTGAATCCGGATATAAGAGATGTTGAGGATTCCTTGGGTAGACCGGTATATGATGTCAATGACACAATGCGTAAGATATTTACATTTGATGGCAAGAACATGTATTACGAATGTAAGTACGCGTACCAAACAATGTTAAATGATTACTATAACTCAGCCGGGAAGCCGGTAGGTTCGATTACAGATAGCATGAAAAATTATTTATATAATGATTCCTTTGCATTTGTTAATCTGCCTGATGGCTCAGATACAATTACCGGATGTATAGTAAATCTTACAGCTTCTCAGGAGGCTGTTGAGATTAAGCTGGAGTTTAATGACAAGAATATGACCTATACCTCACAGGGACTTGTGAAGGTTAGAAACTCATATGTTCTTAAAGTAAAGAAGTAGAAGGGAGGATGAGTGTTAATGAAACGTAACAAGAAACTATTTATCGCAGCTATATCGTCGTTGCTGGTTATGGTAATGGCAGTTACTGCTATAACATTCTCTCTTGCTGACG
Organism: Wujia sp.; assembly: GCA_051879975.1. GTDB lineage: Bacteria > Bacillota > Clostridia > Lachnospirales > Lachnospiraceae > Coprococcus_C. The sequence continues at coordinate 4,556 of JBJENB010000092.1, read as the reverse complement.
AGAATAATACTCCAACAGGAGCTGTGCCAGGAGAAGCGGTTTCCGGAGTTGATACCGGATTAACAAATATTGATTATATTATAAAGAATTCTAAGGATACATCGAGCGCTAATTATAGTATAGTCGAAATTGGTCCTGGCGAAAATAGCAATTCTTCATTTGGAGTCTTTGCAAATGGCGGTGATTTTGAAACCTATGTTATAAATGGTAATAAGTCGGCTGCTATGCCTGACGATATGACTCCTGATAGAATTGATTACAAGTATTTTCAGGCAAGTCAGGTAACCGATGAGGACACAGAAGCACTTGAGTACATTACCAATGCTGATTTCATTTATATTTCAAACAATACCTCAAGTACATATGACGCTAATAAGGGTACAGATATAAACGAGGAATTGTTCAATTTATTAAAAATATATGCATTGACTAATTATAAGCCACTTATTATTGACAGTCCAACTGTAAATAGCTCAGAAGATGTTATTAGCACAGGAATGTCATTTAAAGACCTTGTAGAGAAGTATTATGGAAAGTTGGGTGCTGCATACAATGTATTTAAGTGGAATTCATATGATACTGGTAATTTAATTAGTGTTGATGATTTCCTATCAGGTGGATTAACCAGCTCTTACTCAAGTTATCGTGCGATAAATGGTAAATCCAGATCTGCCAACTGGACAAATGTAACCTACAATAGTAATAAGGTTGAAATGGCAGAGATTCTCGTTATTAATGATAGTGGTATTTCTAATGCACCAGATACAATTAGTAATTTATTATTTGACGGTGCAACTCCGTGTAGTCCTGCTGATCTTATTAATGCAGATACGAGTGAGAATATTGTAACCGATGGAAATCAAATTATTCTTGATGTAACTACTAATAATACGGTTTTCTATCAGAAAGCATATAGTACAAAGTATGATGCAAAGCCTGAACTGGTTAGATTGACGGCTCTTGACCTTGATGATCTTACTTCTGATGATGCTGAAAGCTTAAATTTCGATCAATATGATATGATTTTGTTTGAGTCAAGCTGTAATGATATTACAGATATTGATTCTGAGGTTTCTAAGAAGCTTATTGCTGCAATGTATGCAGGAAAGCACATAGTTTATGATCCGAATGGTATAGGAGCTTCAGATTCTTCCTCAGATTCTTCAGGAACAGTAAGTAATGCTTCAAATTACCTTGAGTTATTCTATTTAGTTGCAACTGAAAAGGAGGTTGCACGTAATACCAATATTATGGTTACCAGCAAGGGTAAGATGGATATAATTACTTCTAGTAAGAGTGCATCTACCTGCAAGCAGATAGCAGATATCATAAACGGTGCATCATATAGGGGTATTGGTGGACCGGGATCGGCATCTACGATGTTTACGGTATTAGAGATTCAACCATGTTATCCTATTGATGAAGAGCTTGCTTCGGCAATGGGTGATACATATTATAATAAGCCATCTGAAATGGTTAACGGAAAAACTGCTGAGCAGATTGGATATACATATAATAATGGAAAAATGTACTTGAATGGCGTTGAGGTAACAACAAGCAATGCTATAGAGTATTATAAGTGGGAGCTTTCTGAAGCTAATGTTGCAGAGGCTCTTAACATGGACGCATCACAGGTTAAGGTTGTCCATATGTCATCTGAGGAGCTATCTTCCTCGAAGGTAGAAATCCTTGGTAATTATGATATGATTTATATAGGTGGAAATTATAGCGCAAAGAATGATGTTACCGGCTATAGAAGTTTAACTGCATTAGCTGCCTATGGTAATAATATGGGTGATAGAAACCTAGATATGTCGGTATATACAAAACTGCCTATATATGTTATGTATTCACACAATGGTGATTTTGTTTCAATAAGTGGACAGAATGGACTTGAGTCTGCTAATCTGACAGCCGTAACAGATTATACCGGTTCATATGATACAACCTTCGGTTTTACAAATGGTAATGATTTGTCATACGAAAATCTTGTAGAGCTGATGTCATATGTAGATGCCGGACTTCCTGTTGTAATAAGTGATAAGGTTAGTGCTGCCTTTGATATTGTGTATGATAGCAGTACAGTTAAAACAGGTATCAATGCCAATGAGACAACGGTAACAAGAACCGAAAACTCATATTTACAAAATGGTATAGACCCTGATTCTAATATGGCGAAATTCCTTGACTACTGTAAATTGACCGGAATTTTTGGAACACAGGGTTCAGGGACAGCTAAGACGAATACAATTTTGTGGAATTTCAAGGAAGGTGAAACAGAATTAGTCGATAATGATGGTGGAGTATTAGGAGATACAGCTACAGGATATGTAAGTGTATTTAAAACTGATACAAGTGCTGAACTGCTCAAATTGTATAATAACAGTAATACAAGAGCAAAGCTCGCTGTGACTAGTATGCCTCCTGTATATGATATGTATAATTCTAGTACGAAGCTTGAAACCAAGACATTAGATTTTAAGTTTGATGTAACCGGTTCTGACAATTATACTGTTAAGCTCTATTCAGATTATAATCTTGACAGCTATTTTAGTGAGGATGAATTGCTCGCAACGGCGTCAGGAAGCAGCGCTACGTCATTGAGCTGTAATCTTGGTAACATTGATAAGTATGGAGCAGAATTCTATGGACCGGTTTATTGGAAGCTTGAGCTGACTGATAATAATACCGGAGCTCAGGCATGTACAACAAATATTGCTTATATTAAGGCTGCTGACGGAACACCGAAGAAGCAGGTAAATGTAATTCAGATTATACCTGCTACAGAAAATACAACCGGACCTCGTGGTGAGCAGAATTTATTATTCTGTACGAAGTGTCAGAGATCTCAGATTGTACTTAATTACAATCCTAATGCTTTTGATCAGGGATTTCAGTATACATCATACTATGATGGACATTTAAATGAAGACGGGACAGGAATATACAGAGCCAATGGAGGAACTGAGGTCTATATTGGTCTGCATGAGCATGAGTTTGGTATAGTAAAATATGATAGTACACTTAAGTATGCAGGAGCACCTTCGGCTGGTATGGATGATTGGGATGAGAATCTTGCAGATGAGCTTTCTGATTTGTATGATTTTACTGTTACTATTAAAACTACCAGAGAGGTTGAGGCCATAAGTGAGGAGGTTCGTGAAGAAGCGGCTAAGAAGCTTCCTGAGTTTAATTCAAAGAATAATACAAATTATACTTCTTTAGATCAGATTTTATTGCCGGAAAATGTAGCTGATTTAGAGAAATTTAAGAATATGCTTAAAGCGGAAGCAACGACAGCCTATACAGAATATAAAGGAACTTTTGCAGCTGTTGATTCAGCAAAGGATGATTTAAATGCTCTGCTGGATGAAATGATTGCCTATGGCGAGGGAAAAACTTATGGATCTGCCTCTTTAAATTTGACTTTTGCTGATATTTTCCAAAGAATAAAGGATGAGGAATATTATGAGGATTATTTCGTTTATCAATTTGGTGTAAATGAAATATATAATGATGTTGATTATTGGAGATTTAACGATTACAAAGAGTTGTACGAAATATATGCTCATGCTTTGGATGCAAAGATTGTGGCAAGAGAAGAATATGACAGGTTAAACAGAATTGCTAACTTCGATTGTTGGTATAATGCTTATCAGTGTTTGATAATCGGACCTGCTGAGAATTTTAATAATGATGATATTACTACAACAGATGCTTTAGATGATGTAGAGGCATATGTTCAAGGTGGTGGAAGTACAATACTTTTCCATTCAATAATGTCTAATTATGATAAGGGTAGTACAGGACCTGTACAACTTTCAAATAGGCTTAGAAGCTTAGTTGGTATGGAAGCTAACCATCTTGAAGTTGATACAAGTATATTAAATACAGGTAATTTCCCACAGACATATAGTACTGATGTCACAACTACCAGTGATTATAACAGTAATCCTTATGATTATATTTACGTCAAGACTACTGATGGACAATATAATGCTTCATTCCAGACGGAAGTATATATGGATGGTCAGGATGCATATTATACTTTTAATGTTGAAAATGGATGGACAACTGCTCAGAGAAAAGATGGAAATAAAACAGGGACCACAATTAATTATCATATTACCTTAGTTACAGGTTCTAATAGTAGTACTACATTGGCTAATAAGGAAGTTGTTGTAACTATTAATGGTAAGGAATACACTGGAACAACTAATGAGAACGGCGTTGTTGACTTGGCAGTAGATAACTTTAAGACTACTGTAACAACATATACAGATACTTATCAGATGTCGGATGTGCAATATATTCCATATAAGGCAGAGACTATTACCAATATTGATGGTTCGGTTACTACGTATTCATCAACAAAATACTTTATGACTAACCTTTCTTATAAGTCTACTTCTGATACTACAAGGTTTGTGACCTGGGCAACAGATATGTACAGGACGACGGGTATTTCGTTATCTAAAAAGTATTTAACTAATATTGCATATACAGACTTTATGTGGGCCGGTATACAGGGAAATAATGGTTCATTAGAAACTGTG
>JBJENB010000091.1:0-7852 GCA_051879975.1 Wujia sp. | reverse complement strand
AATATCTGTTGATGATTTGTTTATCGATGTAGAGCTGGGAGCTTTGGAGTGTGCTGATGACATGCAGAATGCATACGATTCCCTGGATAAGGAAACTTACTTTGGACTTCATACCGATGAAGTAAACAGAGATAACAGAATTTATCCAAGTATTCTTGAAGCATAGTTTAATACAAAAGCTTCTGTAAACCGGAAATGAAAGCCATATAGCCATATAGCCAAATATATGGCTATATGGCTTTTTATTTACAAAACCGGTAATAATTTAAGTATTTTTACACATTCGCTCTACTCAATTCCCTTTTTAGGAAGGCGGGTTGCGCATGTAATAATCAGCAGAATGGTTGCCAGCGTTGTAGCAACATAGTCAGTTATAGGCTGAGTATAGACAAGCATATCGGCAGAATCCGTATACATGTTAATTAAAAACAATATAGGGAAGAATATTATTCCCTGTCTGCTCAGGGAAAGAATGAGTGATGGAAGCGCAGCACCGGTGGACTGAATGGCATTGATAAATACAAACAGTAGCCCCATAATCGGTCCTGACAGGATGTATATTCTGGAGAATTGAAAACCATAATCAAATGCCTCAGGATCTTCCAAAAATGCATTTACGAGAAAATCCGCACCACAATAGCAGATAACAGTCATAATTGCACTCAAAACAAGGGCAAGACATATAGAGAATCTTAGAACCTTAAAATATCTTTTTCTGTTACCTGCTCCGTAGCAGTAGCCGAGCAGAGGTTGTATTCCGGTACCAAGTCCAATTAAGAGCATTACAACTATCATGTTTACCTTCATGGCAACGCCTAAGCCTGCAAGTGCCATATCCCCGAATGGTTTCATCAGCGTGTTAAAAAATATATTGGAAACACTCATAAGCACACTATTTAGTGATGCAGGAATACCTATGGAGAAAATATTAATGGCAATTCTATCCCCGGCTTTGTAATCAAGGGGCTTTATTGAAAGCATAGTATTCTTGGAGGTAAGATGATGAATGTAGAATCCTGCTGATAGTATATTGCCTATAACAGTGGCAATTGCGGCACCGGCAACATTCCAGCCGAATCCCAGAATCATAACAGGGTCCAGTATAATATTGGCAAGGTTTCCCATAATCATTCCGCTCATTGCAGTTTTTGCATGTCCCTCCGAACGAATAATATTACTGAAGGAATTGCTTAGTATGAGAAATGGAATCCCGAACGCAACAATTCTTAGATACATTACAGCATACTCAATGGTATCTGTACTTGCACCGATTGCATTGCACACAGGCTTGGCAAAAATAACCATTAATATCATTGATATTATTCCAATTGACAGTCCTGTCCAGAAACAGAAGGATGAAGCATTTTTGGCACGGTCTTCACGTCCTTCACCAAGCATTCTGGAAATGAAGGAGGTACCTCCGATGCCAAATAACATACCTATTGCCATAAATATTAAAAAGGCAGGAGTGGCAACAGAAACGGCAGCTACCATATAGGCATTTTTCGTTTGTCCAATAAAAAAGGTATCGGCAAGATTGTATACAAGAACCATTATCATACTGATTATAGATGGTATAACATTACTGATTACAGCCTTTGGAACAGGTGCATCTCTGAATATTTCTATCGTTTTCTTTTCCATTATGTCTCCTTGTAATATGAATATAAAAGTATAAATTTTTTGGTAAATTAATGTTCAATTAGTTATCATAAACCAATAATGTTTATATGACAATAGTTTAATGAAAAAAATAGTAGAAGCAGAAGGGTTTCTGTGTTAAAATAAGCGAGATACAAGAATTATGATAATCATTATATGAGGAGATATGAAATGGCGCCAAAATTCTATGCCGTTAAGGTTGGACTGACTCCCGGAATATACAAAAGCTGGGAGGAGTGCAAAGCCATGGTACATGGATACCCGGGGGCGATATATAAAAGCTTTCCTACTGAACAGGAGGCGAAAGCCTTTATGGGTGACATTACTGACTCAGCAGAAAGAAAGCTAACAGAAAGTAATCCAACAGAGAGTAAGTCGGAAGGGTATATGCCGGTAACTGACAGACCATATGCCTTCGTGGATGGTTCATACAATTCGGGCACCAGGGTATACGGCTATGGCGGATTCTTAGTTGCCAATGATAAAAAATACATCGTGACAGGCTCCGGCTCTGATGAGGAGATGGCTGGCATGAGAAATGTTGCCGGTGAGGTTCTTGGAAGCATGGCAGCGGTTAAGCTTGCGATTGAACTGGGCTTGGAGAGCCTGGATATATATTACGACTACATGGGTATTGAGATGTGGGCAACGGGAGCATGGAAGAGAAATAAATCAGGAACGATTGCATATTACGAGTATATGCAGTCTGTAAAAAACATAATAAAGGTTAATTTCATTAAGGTTAAGGGACATTCCGGAGTAGAGGGGAATGAACAAGCAGATATGCTTGCAAAAAAAGCAGTAAATCTAATCGAATAAATAGAATTACTGCTTTTAATATTTATTGAGATAGAAGTAAAAGTTTAACAGTCCTATCATAACACAGAATATGATAATGCTAAAATACCAATAGCCGTTTAGCATACATGCCAGAGCGGTAATCAGGAGCAGTAGAAGCATGCCTACCGTCATTTTGCTTAATGGCTTTATCATGTTTGCGTCCTGATGTGCAAGTACAAAAACGGTAAGATATATTATGCTGTATAATAAAATAAGTAATACTAAAATCAACAAGGCTTTATCTCCGTGAACATAATCTTTAGCTGAGTGTATCATAGAGAATGGATTATTTCAAGAATTGAAGGTGTTTGAATGTGAAGAAAGCATACAAAAGATACATTATCATAGTGTCAGTAATGGTTGTGGTTTTGAATATGATTGCGTGGCTCTCAAGAAGCTTCTGTGATGGATATATTAAGTATGTTTTTCCTATATGGATAAATACATATTGCAGGTTTACAGGTTTATTTCCTTTTTCTGTCGGAGAAATAATGGTGGTGTTAGCTACAATAATTTTTGTGGCTGCTATAATAATAGGAGTACTTTTCTTGTTTCTGAGAAAGAAAGAAGGATTTAAAGCCTTTGCTAAGCATTTTTATAAGTGCTTTCTCGCTATCTTTGTAACAGTGTGCATGATCATGACTTTAAATTGTACACTGCTTTATCACTGTACCAGAATCGATCCAAATGAAAATATGCCAAATCGTGAATATAGTCTGCAGGAGCTTGAAATATTGTACGACTATGTGGTAACTAAGTGCAATTACTATGCTGACAGGATGCAGAGAGATGAAAATGGATATGTGGTATATGATCAGGATATGAAGGAGCAGTCCATACAGGAGATGAATCAGCTTTCAAAAGTCTATAGCAGACTGAAAGGTTATTATCCAAGGGTTAAGGATATGATGTTTTCGGATTTGATGAGTCAGTCCTATATTGCGGGATATTATTTTCCGTTTTCTCTGGAGGCAAATGTCAATTCCAACATGTATATTGTAAACTTTCCGGCTACCTACTGTCATGAGCTTTCTCATCTTCGAGGATACATTTACGAGGACGAGGCTAATTTTCTTGCATATCTGGCATGTATTGAAAGCGAGGATGATTTCTTCTGCTATAGCGGATATATGTCAGTGTTATCTTATATCGAAGAGGCCTATAGTAATGCTGTATATGAGCTAAGCTCCGAGGAGAGGGCAGAGCGACTTGCCGAAAGAGTGCAGCAGTCCGATTGGATATATCAGGACTTTTGTTTTTTATTGCCGGAGACATGGGACGAGGTAAATGAGTCTGCAATTATAGATACTGAGACGGTGAGTGAAATCAATTATAATTTTACCGATACAAGCCTAAAGCTTAATGGGGTTTCAGAGGGAATGGCCGCCTATGATGGTGTTGTGGGACTGTTGCTGCAATATTATGACGGAATACTCTATTAGATATGTAATATGCTTGCAAGAAAAAAAACACTGTGATACAATAACTAAGTTTTGTAAATGACATAAGTTTTATATATGAGGTAATGTTATGAAGATTACAAGAGAAGATGTAAGAAATGTTGCGATTATAGCACATGTTGATCATGGTAAAACCACCTTGGTTGATGAACTCCTAAAACAGAGCGGTGTATTCCGTGAGAATCAGGAGGTTGCAGAGAGAGTAATGGATTCCAATGATATTGAGAGGGAGAGAGGAATCACAATACTTTCCAAAAATACTGCCGTAACCTATGGAACAACCAAGATAAATATTATTGATACTCCGGGACATGCAGATTTTGGTGGAGAGGTTGAACGTGTACTCAAGATGGTAGACGGCGTTATCCTTGTAGTTGACGCATTTGAGGGCGCAATGCCACAGACCAAGTTTGTGCTTAAGAAGGCACTTGAACTTAATCTTGCAGTTATTGTTTGTATAAATAAAATTGACAGACCGGAGGCGAGACCTGCGGAGGTAGAGGAAGAGGTTCTTGAGCTTCTGCTGGAGCTTGACGCAAACGAAGAGCAGCTGGATTGCCCATTTGTATATGCATCCGCAAAAGCAGGAATAGCATCCCTTTCCCCTGATGAACCGGGAACGGATATGAAACCGCTCTTTGATACTATCCTCAAGCATATTCCGGCACCGGAAGGAGATCCAGATAAGGGAACACAGATACTAATCAGTACAATAGACTATAATGAGTATGTTGGACGTATCGGTGTAGGAAAGGTTGACAATGGAACCATAAGGCTTAATCAGGATGCCGTGATTGTCAATGCACACGAGCCGGATAAAAAGGTTAAGGTTAAGATAGGAAAGCTTTATGAGTTTGAGGGTCTTAATAAAATCGAAGTCAATGAGGCAGGAATCGGTTCCATAGTGGCTATTTCAGGAATAGCTGATATTCACATCGGTGATACAATTTGTTCTCCTGAAAATCCGGATGCGATTCCTTTCCAGAAAATATCAGAGCCTACAATAGCCATGCATTTTATGGTAAATGATTCTCCTCTAGCGGGAAAGGACGGAAAGTTTGTAACCTCAAGACATTTGAGAGACAGATTATTCAGAGAGCTTAACACGGATGTTTCCCTTAGGGTTGAGGAGACGGATACCACTGAGAGCTTCAAGGTATCAGGTCGTGGTGAGCTCCATCTCTCGGTACTCATTGAGAACATGAGAAGAGAGGGATATGAATTTGCAGTTAGTAAGGCGGAGGTTATTTATAAGGAGGATGAAAAGGGCAAGAAGCTTGAGCCTTTTGAGATAGCAGTAATTGATGTGCCGGATGAATTCGCAGGTACCGTTATCAATATGCTCAACAATCGCAAGGGCGAGCTTCAGGGTATGGCGCCTACAGGAACGGGTACAACCAGACTTGAATTTTCCATTCCATCCCGTGGTCTTATTGGCTTTCGAGGAGATTTCCTTACAGCAACCAAGGGAAATGGAATACTAAATACAATTTTTGACGGATACGCACCATATAAGGGAGATATGATGTACAGAAGTCAGGGTTCTCTTATTGCATTTGAATCAGGAGAGTCAATTACCTATGGATTGTTTAATGCACAGGAGAGAGGAACACTGTTCATAGGTCCCGGTGAGCAGGTGTACGGCGGTATGGTAGTTGGTCAGTGTGGAAAGACAGAAGATATTGAGGTAAATGTATGTAAGAAGAAGCAGCTTACCAACACGAGAGCCTCAGGCTCCGACGATGCGTTGAAGCTTACTCCTCCTAAGATACTAAGCCTTGAGCAGGCACTTGATTTTATAGATACAGATGAACTGCTGGAGATTACCCCTAAGACAATTAGAATCAGAAAGAAGATTCTTGATCCTACACTTCGAATGAGAGCGAAGAGGGCAATGCAGAATCAGTAATATTTATTCCAGGAAAAAAGAACGAATTTCATTTCGCTTGCTGATATCAAGCTTGTCGAAGATTCGATATGCAATTTTCTTCACATAGCTGTAGGAATAATTGTATTCCTCAGCTATTTCCTGGTTTGTATATCCAAGGGCAATTTTTTGCCCAACCTTAAATTCAGATTCAGTTAGCAGAGCTTCCATTTCAACCAGTTTGGCTTCGTCAAACCGGACGGCGGGGAGCTCTTTTTTCTTTTGCTCCTTGTATGCATTAATGTTGGCAAGATGATTCTTAATTCTTGCAAGAAGTATGTCCTTAACAAAGGGCTTTGTAATATAGTCGATGGCACCCAGCTCAAGCCCCGTAAGCTCTGCCTTGATATCCTCCATACTTGTCAGGAAAATAATAGGAACATCCATAATCTCTTTGATTTTTTGGAAGGTGACATAGCCATTCATATCGGGCATGGCTATGTCAAGAAGTATTAGGTCAGGGGTGTTACCTTTTTGAAGTGCTTCAATTGCCTGTTGTCCTGATTTTACAAGACTGACTATATAGCCCTGGTCTATCAGCAGCTGTTCAACTGACTTAAGTAGTGTTATATCATCGTCTATTACCATTATACGGTTTGTGCTCATTGTGTTATCTCCTTTAGCAGTTTTGCGGCTGATTCATATTCAAGTTCTTCAATGTAATCAGCAATTTTCCTTAAAGCTTCATTTATTTCGGGAGCATAGCCTTGTTGGATAGCAGAGTTAATAACTCGGATAGCAGGCTCTGGCTCCAAATTGTCTATATAGTCGTCCAACAGTTGAAGGAAATTTTCCCTATTGATCTTATCAGCAATAACTGAGTCACCTTCGATGAGACCATCAATTTCTGCCTGTTCCAAAAATTTGACAATGCCTTGATAAAATTGTTTTCTCAAATACATAAAGAAAGGAAATGCATTGTATACATACTCTATATCACCTTGACTTGCCCTGGCTTCAAGCTGAGTTGCCAGAAGGCTTAACGAGTTGAAACCAAGCAATTTTGAGTTGCTTTTTATGGAGTGTACAAGTATTTGTATGCTTTCAATATCTTCCTCGGATAGAAATTTATTTAATCTTTCCGTGTTTTTTGGAATATGCTTTGATGTAACCTCTGAAATATTTATGTACTCTTGAAAATCATTGCTCATATAATGTAATCCATCGTCAAGAGAAATGTCATATTTTTTTAGTAAACTTCTGTATTCCTCCAGCTTTTCATCGCTAATGGACTCCTTGTCAACATTTTCAAGATACATAAGCTTGTTTTCAGGAATATTATTGCGCACAATAAAATCAAGGGTAGAAGAGTCTATGGGTTTTGGTATAAATCCTTTGAAACCGTAGGTTTTTAATAACTGCTTATCATTTGCAAAGGAATTTGCAGACAAGACATATATTGCGGTATTGTCCGGCACATCAGGAAACCGTTCTCTGATTTGTCCCATAAGTGCAATACCATCCATTTCCGGCATCAAATAATCTATGAAAATAATGTCATAGCTGTTGCTTTCCAATTTCTCTAGTGCTTCATTGCCACTTGTGGCAGAATCTATCTGGATCTGAGTTCGTTTTAAAAGCATGGTAAGTACTGTTATATTAACGTCATAGTCATCCACGATTAATATCCTTGCTGAAGGAGCAATATAATCTAAATCATCGGTACTTTTTTTAGCTTTATCACATTTTGCAATATGTAAAGGGAGCGTAATTAAAAAAGTAACCTGATTACCATTGTCTGTCATTGTTCCCTCACCGCCCAAAAGGTTAACTATACATTTGTACAGCTCAGTAGGAAAATTTACATCTGCCTTGATATTATTGTAAATATTGGCGGCACAAGCTACTATATTTATATATAAATTTCCACTGATTAAATCAATATATGTCCAATCTGCTTTAAAATTTAATTTTTCTATATCATTACCTATTAAATCCGTGACAAGGGAAAATAAAATTTGCC
>JBJENB010000090.1:0-2051 GCA_051879975.1 Wujia sp. | reverse complement strand
ACAACAGAGGCAACAACAGAGGCAACAACAGAGGCAACAACAGAGACTGTTGATGAGGAAAAGGGAACCAAGATTATTTCAGTTTCTGAAACAGTAATTTCTGGTGAGAAGAAGGAAAATTCAGGTGATACTCTTATATATAAGAGTGATATCCTCAAGGATATTAATCCGGATGATGTAACTAAGATTCAGGTAGTATTTTTCTTGGGATCAGATCCTGACATGCAGTGGTTTGCAAGTATGGTTGGATACACAAATAAGAATGGTGATTGGAAGTATAGCCAGTTTAATAGTGATAGTTATCCAGCGTTTGATGTAACTGATATGAGTGATACAGAGCCAATCCTTATTCAGAATTACTCAGGTCTTTTAGGATACAAGGTTGTAGTTACTTATAATAAGGAAGTACCTCTTGATTATGTTCCAGATACAGCTGATAATGCTCCAGTAGCAATGATTATGGTTGTTATGATGGTAGCTTGCGCAGGTATCATGGTAGTTTCATCAAGAAAGAAGAAATTCTTCTAATTTTAGTACATAAATTTTTCTAATAAATAAAAGAGAAACCATTACCGGGCTTGGCTCAGTAATGGTTTCTTTTTATTTATTGTTTTTTAACTTTTCCAATTCTTTTCTGAGCTGGGCAATTTCATTGTCCTTCTCAGCAATTTGACTGTCCTTCTCGGCCATCATTGTCTCGTATTTTTTCTCCAATATATCAACAGGGAGCATTATTGATTCATCCGTCATATCATCCATATCCTCCATTTCCTTATATTGAGAGTAGAGGTGGTTATACAGCTTTTTGGTCATCTCCTGAAGCTTTATGCCGTCTGCAATGGAAATGTTTCCAACCTCTACATTCATCCTTATATTGCCGAGTATATCATTATTTATAAGGTTCTGTAAAGCCTTCATGTTTTCAGGAGTGCGCTTTTTGCTGATTAACTTTCTTAGGGATAAGAGTTTGAAGGGGATTAAGATAATCATTTTCTTTTGATTTAGTTCCGAAGTGGAGATGTCATTTAATTTGACGGTGTCTACAGTATATAAGAATGAACCTTGACTGCCGAAGATTATTTCGAGACTGTATTGATCGGGGGTGGAGCTGTTGGAGTCAAGATATATAATCTTTGGCTCAGGAAACAGAAGCTTACAGTTTACCGTTTTTTGGGTGAAGCTTTTATTTTGCTCTGCATGCTTGTAGACGTAATCAAATACCCGGAATACAATTTCATTGTCATTTTCAATCTGTGCTTCAATATGATAGGGATTGGTTTCATTGACTGTTATGATGGTATCGGCAAGGACACGCTTTAATTCTCTGTCAACAAATTCGGTCCAGTTGTAGGTAATCCTGCTGTCCGGCGGATAATCCGTGTCAAAGAGTCCGTTGATAAGATTGATGACAGCAGGTCCCGAAAGTGTAAGTATTTTCTTGAATATCTTGTCATAAATCTGGTTGATATGTTCTATGTTGGTATTTTGCTGCATAGGTAGTACCTCCTAATAAAAATGCGTGTTGTGTAAATAAATGAAATTTAAAATGTTTGATTTTTTCCGGATGAACACCGGAATATATGCAGATGCAGATAAAACTGCGACGAGTTAAGATGCAGGAATCGCCTCAATTCAGAAACGATTCCTGTGGTAAGCTTATTTATTGTTTTTTAACTTTTCCAATTCTTTTCTGAGCTGAGCAATTTCATTGTCCTTGCTAGCAATTTGATAGTCCTTCTCAGCAATTTCACTATTCAACTTAGCCATTTGGCTGTCTGATAAGCCTTCTTCCGTATACACTCAGACCATGGGTTTCTATGTATTTGCTGTAAAGCTCCCCATAATACATAAAGCCTCTGACAGGCATATTTGGATTTATGGTGCTTTGCTGCTCATACAATGCAATAGTGTTGCTGATAAGATATGCCACATCATTCTTCATCTTGATGTAAACAGCGTCACTGATGGTATAGATTTCCAAATCGGTTGTACTATTTGTTTTCCAGTTCTTTTATTCGTGCAAGCAGCTGAGAGATTTGTTCGTTTTGCTG